>NZ_FNWC01000006.1:0-300000 GCF_900104635.1 Coprococcus phoceensis | reverse complement strand
GAAACGTAGCTTGGCTGTGGAATGAGAACCTCATCCCCCGGATCCAGCATGGCACGCAGTGCAATGTCAATCCCTTCGCTTCCCCCTACAGTTACGATCACTTCATGATTGTAATCATATTGTACATTCACTTTTCTATCTAAGTATTTACAAATTTCTATTTTTAATTCTTTCAGACCGGCATTCGATGTATAAAATGTGCGCCCTTTTTCCAATGTATAGATTCCTTCTTCCCGAATACGCCAAGGCGTATCGAAGTCCGGCTCTCCTACTCCAAGTGAAATCGCATCTTTCATCTCATTTACCACGTCAAAAAATTTACGAATTCCTGACGGCTGAATGCCAACCACTTTCTGTGATAATGGATTTCTCATTACGGTGTCACCAACATCCTTTCTGATTCTGCTTTTTTCACAAGTATCGTTCCATGATCCTTATATTTTTTCAGGATAAAATGTGTCGCCGTGCTGATTACAGCCTCAACCGGAGAAAGCTTTTCCGATACAAACTGGGACACCTCTTTTAATGTTTTTCCATCCAGTGTCACCAGAAGATCATATCCTCCGGAAATCAGATAGACTGCATTCACTTCCGGATAATTGTAGATACGCTCTGCGATTCTGTCAAATCCTTGATTTCTCTGTGGAGTCACTTTCACCTCAATCAGTGCAGTCACTTTTTCCGTTCCGACTTTATCCCAGTCGATCAACGTATGGTAACCGCAGATAATCTTTTCCTTTTCCATCTGTGCAATCTCATTTGCCACAGTCACCTCATCTGTCCCAAGTAACACTGCCAGCTCGCCCAAATCTACACGGCTGTTCTTTTCGATATATTTTAAAATTGTTGTTCTCATAAACTCTCCTTACTTTGACTCATACATCTTTAATAATTCATCCGGCGCCGGTCTGTCAAGATATCTTTTCTCTTCGCCGCCCAAAATGACTCTTGCAGTATCTACAGTCGTCCTTCCAAGAACGACCGCCTGTCTCCCTTCTTTTTGGAATTTCTCTACAAGCTTCTCGCCATCCTCTGCAAAGATCAAAACACTTCCCGCCGATGTAAGCTGATACGGATTCAGATGAAAATATTCACAAATCTCCACCGTCTCCTGTCTGATCGCCATCTTTTTCAAATCAACCTCAATCCCCACACCGGAGCTTTCCGCCATCTCCCATAAAGCTGCCAGAATCCCGCCCTCGGTAATCTGGTGCATCGCTGATACCCCCGCTTTTTTTGCAGTCTGCAGTTCATCGACAGAGAACAGTTCTCCTTCCATCTGTCGAATCGGATTCAAAAATGCCGGGATAAACCGTCTTGACAATTCTTCTTCTTTTTCCCGCATCACGCGCAATGTTCCTTCCAGCGCAATCCACTTTAAAAGCACGATATCCTGTCCCGGTTTCCCCATACAGCTTCTTAGAAGTTCTTCCTTCTTTAATACGCCCATACCATTCACATATACGATTGCCTGATTGATTGCGGGACTTGTCTCCGCTTTGGCACATATAATCTGAATACCATGCGCGCTTCCCGCTCGTTCCACATACTCAATCATCGCTTTCAGACGCGATTCATACGCATACGGCGGGAGCATAATATATACTGCTGCCGCCACAGGCACTGCCCCGCGGGTTGCAAGATCATTCGCCGCCTGCGCAAGCGCAAACACGCCCAAATCTTTCTCGTTTCCATATAGAACAGCGGTAGAAGATAACACTTCCTCCCCCTCTCCTGTTTTTATCCCATAACACATCTCTTCTACAGACGGAGGAAACATCGATTCTTCTCTATGAAATTGTAATGGTTTTAAAAGCGAACGCTTTAACACGGTCTGAGATACTTTTCCTACCTTCATAACTTCCTCCTTACTCTGTCGGCGCTTCCGGCGGTGTCGCATTCTGTGTGTTCTGTGCTTCCTCTTCCGCCTTTTGTGCCGCCTCCTCAATCTTTGCCTTCGCCTCGGCAATTGCATTGTTGATCTGCCCTTCATCCTGCGTGGCAATTGCCGCCTTGACGAGCGCCGAAGCCTCCGCATTATCTGATGCCGTTCCCACATTCACTGTAACCGGTGATGCGCTGTATGTGCTGTTGTTGAAAATATCTCGGCTCACTTCCTGTCCATTTTCATAGACAACCTTCCAAAGTCTCGCCGTCTTTCCCATATGTCCTGAACCACTCTTTGTCATCACGCCAAGTGAGTCCCCGGACTCGACAAACTTCTTTCCTGCCGGTGTTGTGCTCAGCGTCTCGCTGACAAACTCAATACTCCGGTTCGCATTTCTTGTCTCTTTTCCATAAATTGTAAATGTAAGATTCCCGCCCGATATATATCCTTCAATATAAATCGGTGTCTCTGTATTATTCTTGAATTTTAAATCTTTATAGTCACCTGCGATTGCAGCATCCATAGATGGCTTCACATAATCTACCAGCATGGAATGTGGCTGTCTCTGCGTCACCTCCAGTTCCGCAAGGATCACGGCATTGTAAAGTGTTGTGGACACCTGGCAGATTCCGCCGCCCATACTCTGCACAACCTTCCCACTCTCATAAGAGCCCGCTTCTGTAAACCCATTCTCAGTTGTATAAGGCTCCATCGCTGCGTTGGCAGAGTATTCCTCGCCCGGCATCACCACAGCTCCATTGATATGCGCTGTTCCGGACTCAATGTTCTGGACTCTTCCGCCTCCGCTTCCACAATATGTCGTAAATGTTCCAAGTGTATCCTGAATCGTCTCGAGCTGCTCCCGCGTAACATCCGGTACATCTGAGACAGACACAAGATCTACAGATGCCTCTTTCTTATTCCATTTCTTATTTAAATATGTCTCAATGGCTTTTACTGAGGCTTCTGCATCAATCGTCTTTCCCTGAACTTCATCTGTAATGACAAATGCGCCGTTCTCACGAGTAATCGTCGCATTTGTTGCCGCTTTTTCCAGTGGCTGTGCCTTTGCTTCAAAAACTGCTTTTGCCTTCTCGCTGTCAATCTGATATGCTGCGGAAATGACTTTCTTTTCTTTGTCAAGCTTTTTCACTTCAAAGTAACGACTCCAAATACTTCCACCTTTTCCGTAAGCAAGAGCCTTTTCTACAAGCTTATCCACATCTTTTATCGTAAAACCAAGCTCACCCAATGTCACCTGTACATTCTCTTCTTCTATGCGAAGCGAAATGCTCTGCTCCTGATATTTTTTAATCTTTGCTTCCACTGCTTTTTTGGCATCTGATTTTTTCATACCGGACACATTCACCGTCTCAATATAGACATTGTTATAAATCTCATTGTCCGCAGTGCTCTTCACCCGGCTTCGAAAGACAAAATAAACAATTCCCAACACAACAAGAATCGAAAACGCAATGATTCCCGCCGTCGCAAGCACTTTCCGTCTCCTTTTTACGCTCATTTTCCGCTTTCTATTCTTTGCCGTTTTTTGCATAACCAATCCTCTCTACACTAAATATGGAATCACACTTGTTGCAACCATCGCCACTATAATAATCATGATCGTAATCGCCATGATTTTTCTTACTTTTTTGTCATAAAAATTCATTGATCACACCTCGATTTTATACATTTCTTTACATTTTAAACTCTTTACTGTATTTTTGCAAGAAACATTGTTGAAATCTTATTCCGTCTCGATTTCAGTTACTGCTGCCTGGTGCGTCAGCCTGCTTCTATTCTGATAATCAAATAAAATGAATTTCTCTTTTTCTTCACATGTCCCAAGTACATCATAATGGAATTTTTCAATATGAGTCATTTTTCGCAACTGTCTTTTATCGTATGCTTCGTATCCGATCAAATATTGATGCTCTTTTGATTCCGTCTCATAAAACGCATTCAGCCAGTCCTTTGACACTTCATGCTCTCCCGCAAATTCCGGTCGGTTTTTGACGTTCTCGCGAAAATACAGATCAAATGTCAAAAGTTCTCGGTAAAGTCTCTCGCGTTCTTTATGTTTCTCTCTGACAAATCCAAGTAAAATCTCATATCTTGTAATTCTGGAATGACTCATCAGATGCAGTTCATGATTCTCATAATATCTGCCAAGTTCCTGATACAATACAAATGGTGATGCATACTCTTCTTCCAATTTTCGCAGGCAATACGAAAACTGCCCACTGTTATAGTAGACCTCCACCATCTCTTCCACACTCTTTAACCGCATCATCTCTTCATATGACAGCCAGTTTGTGTAGAGCACCTCATACGGCGGCCGGCTCTTATATACAAGTCCATAACGTTCCTTCTGCGATTCCATATAAGAACCTTTCAGCACTTTCAAAAATCCAAGCTGAAGCTGTTCCGGATGGAGCCGATACACATCATCAAAAGATTTTTGAAAACTCTCCATACCTTCATACGGAAGTCCTGCGATTAAGTCCAGATGCTGATGCACATTTTCCCCCTGATTGATGCGCTGCACAATACGTGCCACTTCCTCAAACCGCATCGTTCGCCGAATCTCACGAATCGTCTGTTCATTTGTAGACTGCACCCCGATCTCAAGTTGTATCAATCCCGGACGCATCGACTCAATCAGCTTCAATTCTTCTTCATTCAGCAAATCCGCCGCCACTTCAAAATGAAAATTCGTGATCCCTTTGTCATGCTCCTTGATATATTTCCAAATGGCAATCGCATGCTTATGATTACAGTTAAAAGTTCGATCCACAAACTTCACCTGCGGCACTTCCTCATCGATAAAAAACTGAAGCTCTTTTTCTACCAATTCAAGTTTGCGGAAACGCAAACATTTGTCTATCGAAGAAAGGCAGTAACTGCAGGAAAACGGACATCCTCTGCTCGACTCATAGTAGATGATCTTATTTTTAAAATCTGCCATATCATGGTACACAAACGGAACCTCACTCAAATCCATAACTTCACGCCATGAATTCTGTAAAAATTCTCCCTCTTCTCCACGGTAGGCAATTCCTTTAATCTCCGAAAGCTGCATATCTTTTCCGTGATAATACTCCACCACTTCCAAAAATGTCTTTTCTCCCTCTCCGAAGATCACTCCTGTCACTTCCGGAAGACGTTCCAGCACATCTTTTGTATCGTAGGATACCTCTGGTCCCCCCACCCAGATTGGAACACTCGGGAATATCTTTCCAAGCTCTCGAACCAGCTCTTCCACATAAGACAGGTTCCATATATAGCAGGAAAAACATAAGATATCCGGTTTTTTCTTATATAAATCCATCAAAATATCGTCTATCTGCTGATTGATCGTATATTCTGCAATCTGTATCTCATCCTTATACTGCTGCGCATACGCTCTCAGACTGTACACAGCCAGATTCGAATGAATATATTTCGCATTAATCGCCGCCAAAACAATGTTCATAACATATCTCTCCTTTTCTTTTTGTATCTGAAAATCAAATTTCCTGATATAGTAAAAATGCTATTGTATAGACAATCTCAAACTGTCCATACAATAGCATTTTTCTTTTCGTGCGTTACACTTCGAACTCGCTCCATGAACGTTACTTTTGCAGTTAACTCAGCCCAGGCACCCTCACGGCACCCGGAAGGTTCTGCTTAGTGCTGCTTCGTTCCCGACCTGACACGGTTCACAGATTCCCGTCGCGTGAGACCCAAACATCAACGCCACTTTCAAAAGGCAGCTCCACAAATAAAAGCCCTCCGTGTAACATCACCCCTACTATAGCGGATTGTAGGTACAAGGCACCGCTAACGCCCCGGCTGCACGAGTCTATATTATACTCTCCAGACAGTATATTTGTCAATGCTATTCATTAAAATCGATAAATTCTATGTAACAGTTCAGCCTTATAGTTAAGTCAGTGCTTTTCGCTTTCTGTTCATTTCACACAGGTGGGAAATCATTTCATCGGACCATATATTACCTGTTTCCTCCGTATTTTTGCGGAGATAACGGATAATATGGACATTACATTCTGCGTGTTCTGTTCCGAAATGGTACAAAGTGGTTTCGTGGTCATGAAGAAGCGTTCCTACATAACATTTCAGGAAATTCAGTTATTTTAACGCATCTATGGATTTACTGCTCATTGCATGGTAGATAACACTGTTGTCTGTGCTGAAATTTCGGATATAGTTCAGTTTCCCATTCACAGTTACGGTTGTAGCATCAGTTGCCACAACTTTTTGGTTCAGCTGTTCTTTTTCTAGATTTATAATGCTTGTAACCGATACATTCTCCATTTTTTTGCAAAAATCATAAATGCTTCCTTCCGATAAGTTCAATTCCCCGTTACCTACTGAATTCAGGAAAGATGCAATTCTGTCATTTGACATAACGCCTTCGCTGTACAGGGAAACTGCCAGCGCTTTTACATTTGCTCCGTAGGTAACGTCACTGCGGTATTCAGCAGGAATACGTAAAACCCCATTCTCATCTGCATAAATGCGGACTTCTGTGATTACGGGTTCTACCGCCAAGTCCACCACATATTTTGTGACATATTTTTGTCCGGATGTATTACCGATCGTTTTCACTTCATGTCTGTATCTTCCGGAAGCAATTTTTTCCTCTATTTCAGCTTTTGAAAGTGTTGTCCCTTTATGGCCTTTCTGTCCACCTGTTTTACGTTCCGTTTTTTTCTTCCGTTATAGGTATTGGCAGGCTTTCCTTTTTGGTCGGCAGAGGGTGGAAGGGAAGTGTTAGAACTGTCATTGTTAATGATGCTTTTCAAACGTGCATTATCATCCTTGAGCAGTTGGTTTTCCTGGCGTAAGAGCAGATTTTCTTTTTTTAAATCTGCAATTTCAGTTTTTAATTCCCCTGTTTCCTTTTTGTGTTCTTTTTCAATGGTATCAAGACGCCCCATGATTTCCATGAGCTGTTGGTACATTCCGTTTTCATAGCTGCTTTTTCTTCCCATGAGGCATCTCCTTCCGTCCGTTCATGATAAACATAGTTTATCATGAACGGAACAAAAAGAAAAACCGCTCAAAAACAGATCCGTTAAAATGACGGTGGATTATTATTGGATAGTCAGGAGATCCTGTGGAATATTTGCTATAAAATCAGGAAAAAAGAATCTAAATCAGGCATTCCATCAGGAAGTTATCCACATGGCACTAATAGGACAATTAAAATCGTGAAGTTACAGATTCCTATGTGGAAAAGTAACTGCAAAAACTTTTTCAATTTCTCCCTTTTGCCTATGGCAAGGCTGAACTGTTACAATTCTATCATCAGAGTGTTATTTCACCTCAGCTTTTCGTTTCTCCCTCAGTTCTTTAAAAAAGTTTTTCATCAGCGCACTGCATTCTTCTTCCAGCACGCCTATTTCCAATTCTACCTGATGGTTGAATTCTTCCATCTGCAGTAAATTAAGAATCGACCCCGCGCAGCCCGCTTTTGGATTCATACATCCTACAACAACCTTCTTCATTCTGGACTGTACAATCGCTCCCGAGCACATCTGACACGGCTCCAGTGTCACATACATTGTGCAATCCTCAAGTCTCCAGTCGTCCATTTTCTTGCTCGCTTTTTTGATTGCCATCATCTCCGCATGCGCAATCGTATTCTTATCAATGGTTCTGCGATTGTATCCGCGTCCGATAATCTTATCTTCGTAGACGATCACACACCCGATTGGAACCTCTCCAAGTGCATATGCCTTCTTCGCCTGTTTAATCGCCTCTTTCATATATTTTTCATCTTTATTCATCATACACTCACCTTTTGTATCTTGCAAATTCAGACTTCCAAATAGAACTCGTTCTTAATTATACTGATTTCTTCTAAATCTGTCGACACCAATATCCAAAATCATCAAACGTATTCTTCTCTTCTGCCGACAATTCAAGGTCCGCATCCATAACACGGTGAAATTGCGGAAATCCAAATGCTCTTGCTGCTGCCTGTTCTTTTTCATGATAAATTCCAGGCACACCGATCCATCGATTTTCCCCTTCCTCAATATACAGAAGATGATGGTAATTATAAAATCCATGCAGCAAAAAACTGTTATTCGCAAGATGCCACTGTGTTCTCGGAAGTCTTGCAATGTCCTGCCTCTGAATCTTCTCATATGTTCTTGTCTTCGGCGGGATATATTTTTCTATTTCCTCCTGAAATTCCTGCTGTTCTACCAGTTTCTCCACATGCTCGATCAGACTCTCTCTTACTTTCGGTTCCTCTGATTGTTGTCTCTCCTCCGGCACAGCTTCAGTTGCTGCCTCTTCCAATACTTCCCTCTGCCCGGTCGTCATATGTTCCACATCCGCCGCTTCTTCTTCCCACATCGCAGCATATGTTTTTTCCGATACATTTCTCAAAATAATCCCTGCAAGCTTGTCAAACATTTCCTGTCCGCCTGCATCTTCCGGCTCAAATTTCAGGATATAATTAATCATCGGAGCCTCTCCTTCAATTACCCCTTGCGGGATTCCGATACATTCTCCTCCTTGCACATAGAATACAAACACCTCCAATTTCTTTTTCTGTCCAAAATCAAGGTTCTTTCCATGTATATGAATCGCACATTTATCCATTCGTTTTTCTAGCTTTATAAAACCGACATTGCGGATTCTGTTTCCATTCTCATACTCGTACAAATAGCGGATGACCTGTTTCATAATTTGATTCCTTTCTTCTTGTCTCTATAAGACACTTTATTCACCTCGACAAAAGAAAAGAACTAAAAAGCGACGGCATACCGCCATCGCCCTATCTATATAATTGCATTCATCTCCTGATAAAGCCGTTTTGCATAGCTGTCTGTCATTCCACAGATGTAATCCGTCACAAGGAGAAGTCTGAGATACAGCTTTTCCTGCTCGCTTTTCCCCTTTGCATGACAGTGATAAGCACTCTTATAATTTTCTGAGATAAACGAGACAATCCGTTTATCAATCTCGCTCAACTCCTCATCTGTATCATAATCAATCACTGCTTTTACAAATTTATCCAACAGAAAATCAAGCATTACCGACTCTGCCATCTCCATCTTATAGATGACCGATGTAGAAAACACTCTTCGGTACGCAATATCTCCCAGAAGATTCATCAATTTTTCTCCATATGTCCCGTGGAACAAATCATAACCATACTCTCCATCCATAATCTTCTCATAGTTCGAAGTAAATCCATATGTTGCACAATTGATCAAAAATCCCTGCATCTGCACAATCCAGTTCTTCACGGCATATTCTTCTGGATTTTCCACTTTTCTTCTCTGCCCACTTTCATATTTTGCTTCTAATTTTTCCAATGCATGAAAAGAAACGGCACTTTCCTCTTTTTCCAAAGCTGCTAATTCTTCTTTCAGTTGATGATAGGAAAGAAAACCTTTTATAAAGGCATCTTCGATATCTGCTGTTTTGTATGCGATATCATCCGCAGCCTCTAATATATATGTGAGCGGATGACGCCTTCCGTTCGTTCCGGTCTCCTTGCAAATCGCCTCATAAAGTTCCTGATCGGCATAGTAATACCCAAGCTTTTTATCCTTGATATTTCCCGTTGTTTTATCGATTTTCAGAGAAGAAACCGGATATTTTACAATCGTTCCAAGCAGTGCATATGTCAGGTTCATCCCATGCTCATCCACAAGATAGTGCAGTTTACTGACCAATCTGAGCGCCTGTGCATTTCCTTCAAAATGATAAAAGTCCTGACACATCTGTTTCTCCAGGACCTGATCTATGCACTCTCCACGAAACAGCAGCGCCGGCAGGTTTCTCCTGAACCAATCCCGAATCACCGTCTCACCAAAATGTCCAAACGGCGGGTTCCCAATATCATGTATCAAGCCCGCGCATTGTAAAATATTACATATCTCTTCCTTCATCTTCGGCGTAAAATCCGAATCTTTCTGATATGCCAAAATCGATTCTCCAATATTCTGTCCCAACGATTTCCCAAAAGAAGACACTTCCAAAGAATGTGTCAGTCTTGTCCTGATAAAATCACTTTTATCCAGCGGAAATACCTGTGTCTTATCCTGAAGTCTTCGAAACGAGGCACTCCCAATAATGCGATGATAATCTTTTTCAAACTCACTTCGAAGGTCCGCCGCCTTACTCCGACCGCCAAACTCTCTGTTTCTTTTGCTGGATAATAACTGCTCCCACTTCATACTTTCACCCCTTTCTTTGCCAATTGACTGTTTCTCTAATCCAAATAAATCGGCGGGTCATAATCTTTTCCGAGAAGCGCTTTTTTCCTCTCCTGATACCCTAGAAATGCCCACTCTGTCATATCTGTCCATTTATGCTGTTCCTGATCATATACCTGTACATAGCCGATCCGCTTTGGATGTATTCGTACACTGTTTGTCTGGTATTCTTTTCCCGTATACGGATTGATCTCGCCAAGAACCGGTGTTTCCGGCTCTTTCTTCTCTGACTCTTTCTTTGTATCCGCAGTTCGAAACTTTGGTTTCCGCATATAGCCTCTGATTCCGCTAAATCCGGTTCTCTTCTCCTTTTCTTCCACCTTTTTCGGAAGTTCTTTAACAGGCTCTGGCTCTGACACTGGCTCCAATTGAAGTTCCTCGCTCATTTTCACTAGCTCGCCAACCGTAATATCTCGTTCGGCGGCATGCTTCTGCGATTGTGGTTTTCCTTTCTTAATCTGTTCTTTTTCCGTCTCCATTTCTATCTGTTCCATTATACTCAGCCGGAAAGAACATCCCAATATCTCTGCAATCATACGCATATCCTGTTCCTGAAAATTATCTCTTTTGAGCCGCTGCGTCATATTCTGTCTGGACATATTTTTCCCGGTTCGTTCCTCAATCTGCTCTGCCAGCTCTTTGATCGTCATCCCCTTGCGACTTAAGATAATTTTTACCTGCTCACCAAATGTCAGATTCTCCATGTCCGATTCCTCCTTAGTAACTCTCTTCCAAATACTCTTCCAATGTCACACCTGATTCCATAATTTCCTTTGCGGCTTCCTGGCCTACATACCGATAGTGCCAAGGCTCATAGATAATTCCTGTCTCGGCTGTTTTTTCCGGCGGATAACGAAGAATAAACCCATACTTATAACAGTTCTCTTCCAGCCATTTTGCCTCTTTTGTCTCCGCCTGTTTTTCATCCAGCTCCGAGTATTGATTTGAAATAAGATCAAGCGCAAGTCCAAGTCCATGCTCACTTGTCCCCGGAAGCGCAACACTCATAGCAGTGTCACTGTACGCTTCCCAGTAATTCATCCCTGTATTCAAACGATCCTGAACAGATGAGTTAAATACCTGCTCCTGTTTTTCCACCGAACGATACGCAGAACAGATAATAATGTTCATTCCATCCGCCTCTGCTGCCTTCAACATATTATTGAGAGGCTCTGCGATTCTTGAATCCACACTATATCCATCCGCCACCTCCGTAAGCTCCGGAACATATCCTTCCGTCATTGGATGCGATGAATTCACAAGCACCATATTCCACGGCAGTTCCTCTTCTTGCTCTGCCTGTTTTTGCTGCAGCTGCTCTAATTCTTTTTGTACTGCCTTTGTCTTTTTCTGCTCTTCCTTTTGAACCTGCGCTGTCACCTTTTTAATCTGCTTTTCTGCTTGTTTCTTTTGTCTTATACCGCCAAATATATTTCCAAACACCAGCCCCAACACCAGACAACTCGTTCCGACAACTATGATCTGCTTTCTCTTTCGGCTCATTCGTTTTATTTTTCTTTTCACCAAACCGCCATAATATCTCAACACTTTGGAAATCTGCATAATTTTCTCCTCTTTTGCCTCTATAATTCAATCTTTTCTATTGTTTTTGAAAACTCACTGCAATTAGAACACACTGCAATTTTATAAGGAATATCGGCTATCGTATACTCTTTAAAATAATATCTCTGAGGAAACTCTTCCGGCTGTTTTAGCAAGTACGGACTTCCCTCTTTCGAAAATCCAATCTCAAACTGATCCAATCCTAATTTCATCCCAAGCCGGGTCGCTTTCATAAAACTTTCTTTCAACACCCAGTAGCGATAAAACTCCTCCGCTCTTTCCACTTCCGTATTCTGTTCTACAATTCTTTGAAATTCGGACGCACAAAAAAAACGTCTGGCAACATCCAGTCTCACCTGCTTGACACCTTCGATATCGCATCCGAGATGCCATATTTGACGTTCACTGTCCACAACAGAGCAAAGTACATACTGTCCGGAATGTGACAGATTAAAAACCGCATTTTTCGACAATCCATATGTTCTGCGCATCTTCTCATACAGTACCCACACGCCCACGCTCAGAGCTTTCCCTTCCTGGTAAACAATTTTATCCGCCTTCTCTTTCCGAAAATCCGGAACTATTTTATAGTATTGTAAATATTTTTCTTTCTCCAGCAGAGATGTTACATCTGCAATCCATGTTCTAATCATATGTTTAATTTCCTCACATCATATAATACCACATGTTATATTTTCTTTACTATAGAAATTTTTTTATTTCTATACCAAAAAGGACAGATTATTCTCTGTCCTCACTTCATAACTTTACTTCGCAATTTCCCCCAGATAAAAATCTGAAAATACATATACGCTTTATCAAATACAAACAGACCTGCCTGTGCTCCGATCAAGACAATCCAAAACATCTTTTCTACTGCTTCTTCTGCCAAAATCAAAGTCGGAAAAATGAGCAGCACCGGAATAAACATGGCATTAAAGATTATGTATTTTCCAATCCACACCGCAACTGTCTTTTTCTGAATCTTGGAACTTTGGGCAACCTTCTCCCAAAGGATCTCGCTCAACACCAAATAAATTCCCATTGCAAGAAATGTAATACAGTACAGACGATTCGGCGCCACAATCAGCCCCACCAGAAAACTTGCCGTCAAAAACGCTGCACCTGCCCTGATTCCCCATTCCCGCAATACAATCCCGACACAGAATGCCGCCGCTGCGATCAGGAACAGGCTGCTTGTCTCAATCACTGCACTCAACACAAGTAAAATGACCGCAAATGCTGCGAGCACTCCTGTGAATGCCATTTTTTTCGCATTTACATGCATGAGCAAAGATCGCCTCCCATACATTCGCACAGTGTGTCTGCACACCATAAATCACAACATAAGTTTCCCGTTCCATACGATGGACGACCATAGCCATATCCCGTATTCTGATAACGCTGTCCTCTAAACTGCAGCTGATTTGCATAATTTACATATTCCATATTGTTCGGCTCCATTGCCGCAGCCTGTTTCGCATGATCTACCGCCACGAGATTATTCCCCAAACCCATGTTGGCTATCGAGCTGTAATAATACCACATCGCATTTCGATTCGGTATATTAGAAAGCACATTTAATGCCTCCCGGAAACGCCGTGTATTAATATAGTTTCTTGCCGCCTGAAGTTCCACAGTCTCCTGACTACCTCCGGAATAAGACTGCTGCTGACCACCTGTGTAAGATCCTGAAAAACCGCCCTCCCGTTCCTTCATAATCTGATCATACGCTTCCTGAATCTCTTTAAACTTTTCCTCTGCCAACCCTGACAGCGGATTGTCTACATACGAATCCGGGTGATACTTTCTGCTCATCTCCCTGTATGCTCTTTTTACTTCATCGTTACTTGCACTTGGTGAAACACCTAACACCTCATATGGATTTGCTATCATAATCTTCTATTCCTCTTCTTTATTTTTTTCCAACTGCTTTTTATCATACTTTTCCCACACGCCTACATACAAAATATTCCTCAGTATGTCCGCATCTTCAATACATGGCAGACGTTCAAACTGACTGGTACATTCTGCCAACACATAGGTCATCATCTCTTTACATCGCTCATCAAAGTCCGGTTCCCCGTACAGCGAAATCAACGCATTATAACTGCCGCTTTCTAAATCTTGTTCAACATCGTCATACGCATCTAAAATATAGATAAACTTTCCAAGATAAAATCCCATCCTACGCAGAGTTTTCGTCCACACATCCTGCCTGTAAGTCAATAGTTCTGCCATCAACTCCCCAAAATATCTTGCCGTAATATCAATATTCTCTTCTTTCTGCTCCTCACATGCCTGCAGTTTTTTTAGACAGCTTCGAATTATCCGGCATTTCTTTGGATATTTTTTTTCAATCTCAAGATATGTCTTTCGGAATGCCCGAACTCCAACAAGTCCCGCCTTGCTCTTCTCATCTTTCCAATCATCCACAAAATGAAAATAGGTCAGCACAATATTCATATCTGCCGCGTATTCGGTAATCTCATTATATAACATCTTCTGCTTTTTCGCCGGATGCACCACACATCGGTGCTCTTCAAAATTCATGTCACTCTCATAAAGAGAATGTAACAGAATCACAAGAAATGTCATATCATAAGTCAACGTCAACTGTCCTAAAAATCCATGCTTTTCTCTTAAGACTTTACACAGTCCACAATAATACGCCTTATATTTGTAAAAATCTTTCATCTTCAGTTCCGGCTTATACGCTGTCACATATCCAAACAAGATTTTTCCCTCTTTCCAATCAAATCATTTTCAAAAGTATCATTGACATTTGCATATCTCGCTCATTATATCATACTCTGATTTTCTTTTGGAGTATTTTATAAATATTTAATGTTCTTATACAAAAAAATCACCGCCCCCGGAGCTTCTTTGTCTCCAAAAACAGTGATTTCTACCTGCGCCTTCAGGGGTTCGAACCCTGGACACCCTGATTAAGAGTCAGGTGCTCTACCAACTGAGCTAAAGGCGCATTTCACATTATTGAATTTATTTTTTCTTTAACGCAAGGAATATTATATAATATTTTTTTTACAATTTCAAGTGTTTTTTTTATTTTTTATAGAATTCCTCTGCTTTTTCTCTGAATATTTTCCTGAAACGGCATCGACTTGTTTCTTTTTCACCCACAGCCTCAACCAGAATAGCTAAAACTGCAGGTAATCAGATCCGGAATAACCGGAAATAGACTTTATAATGAAATCTTCTTTTCAAACTCTTCCAGCGATTTCGATTGGAATGCTATCTTTGTCCACTGCTTCAGCACTTCCAACTCCTGCTGACTTTGGATTTGATCACAGATTGTTTCTGAAACTGTTCCAAAACTTTGCAAGCATAAAAGTAATGTACTTTTTGCATTTTCAAGTCCCAACGCAAGACCTTCTTCTCGACCTTCCGCGCGTTCATCTTTCAACATCTCTTCAAAAATCATAAAGCGTTCCTCCATCTCTCGATTCGACTTAATCTCATGAATAAATTTCTGAAGTCTCTCCACGTATGAATCGTGAAATTCTCTCTCACTTCCATCAATATCTTCTCTTATATATTTCAGAAGTGTTACCAGCTCTTTCGGGACCTCACTTTCATTCTTTCCATGCGTATTCAAGAAGACAGTTGTTCTCCCATCCTCCAAATTCATTCCTAACAACTCTTCGCATTTTGTTCGAAAAGTGTAACGATACTTGCCTTCTCCAATCGGATCAAAGTCACAAATAAAAATGACATACGTATTCGGAAGTCCCGCATAATCCTCACCCGTTAGCAGCATCTCCATATCCATCTGGCTTTGGTAATAACGACTCCTCTTTCCAAGTGCCGACTTTTTCTGTACCTGCATCTCTACATTATAACGTGTGTGATTTTCATCTTTAGCATACACATCGAGACGTACACCTTTGTATTCCGGATGATAGACAATGCTCTTTTCCTTGCTGATCTCCACATAATCGATTTTAATCTGCAACACTCTTTCCAAAAGTCCCTTGCAGTTTTCCTCATCCATCATTACTGCGCCAAACATGAAATTGTCTTTGATCGTGAGTTCCTTTAACTGTTTTTTTCTTCCCATATAACTCCTCCATAATACAGAGGAACTCTATAAGACAATATTAACAAAATAAAGCCGTGAACACCAGTTTTAATTTTATTTTTTTAAGTTGCATTTTCATCTTCAAAAACAGATATTGTTGCGTCTGTGTATTTACTAAACTCAATCTTCTCAGCCTCTTTAAGAAATTCTTCTAATTTTTACTTATCCGGTATCAGACATAATCTGAAAATTGCCTGATAAAGAAGTTGTATATTTGTATTCACAGTTTTCATTAAAATAATGTCTATACTCATATAGGAAGAAGATTATCAATAAAAGTGCGGCACTTATGATAAGTACCGCATTTACTATTACGCTAATTCTTTTGCCAATTCTTCCATCGCTTTTCTGCTTGTCTCATTGAGTGTGGATTTAATCGTCACTACCGGCTCACAGATTGTAATGTTTTTCATTCCTTCCAGAATCGCTTTCATCTGTTTCGCAGCCGAAGGTGCCCAACTTCCGTTTTCAATAATTCCCACTGTACGTTTTTGGTAATTTTTCGCTTTCAAATGATGTAAGAAATCTTCCATACATGGGAATACTCCCGCGTCATAAGAAGCTGCCGCAACAACCAGTTTCGAATAACGGAATGCATCTTCCACAGCCTCCGCCATGTCTTCTCTGGAAAGGTCTGCAATCACTACTTTTTCTGCGCCATTTTTCCTTAACATCTCAACGAACTCTTTTGCCGCTTCTGCTGTATTCCCGTGAATAGATGCATATGCCACAAACACGCCTTCGTCTTCCGGTTCATAACTGCTCCATGTATTATATTTATCAATATAAAATGCAAGATTTTCTTTTAAAATCGGTCCATGAAGCGGGCAGATCATCTTGATGTCCAATGTTGCCGCTTTTTTCAACAACGCCTGCACCTGCGCGCCGTATTTTCCTACGATATTAAAATAATATCTTCTTGCTTCACACGCCCATGACTCTTCCACATCAAGCGCTCCGAATTTTCCAAATCCGTCCGCTGAAAACAAGATCTTTTCTGACTGTTCATATGTCACCATGACTTCCGGCCAGTGCACCATCGGTGCCATAATGAACTGCAATGTATGAGCTCCGAGATTCAGTGTATCTCCTTCTTTTACAACAACAGATCTGCCCGTGAGATCCACATCAAAGAACTGAGACATCATAGCGAAAGTCTTTGCATTTCCTACAATCTTCATATTCGGAAATTTGTCGATCAATGTTTTTGCATTCGCTGCATGATCCGGTTCCATATGGGAAACCACAAGATAATCAATCGTTCTTCCTTCCAGTACAGCGTCAAGATTTTCCAACCACTCTTTTGTAGCTCTTTGATCCACTGTATCCATCAAAGTAACCTTTTCGTCTAAAATCACATATGAATTATAAGAAACTCCATTCGGAACTACATACTGACTTTCAAACAAATCCAAGTCTTTATCGTCTACACCAACATATAAAATAGAGTCTGTAATTTTCGTATCTTTCATCTTGCACTCTCCTTATCTTCATTCTCTAAAACATTCTAAAGCCAAAAAAAGAGCGAAAACCTTATTCTTTTAAGACCTTCACTCTCATTCCTTCAATGCCGCAGACCGGAATCGAACCGGTACGGGAGTATAAGTCCCGCAGGATTTTAAGTCCTGTGCGTCTGCCTGTTCCGCCACTGCGGCAAAAGAAAAGTATGGATGGAGAAGGATTCGAACCTTCGAAGGCGGTGCCAACAGATTTACAGTCTGCCCCCTTTGGCCACTCGGGAATCCATCCATATATGTCAGTCTTTATTAAGCCTGACAATATATATTTATATCATATTTTTTTTAGAAACGCAATACTTTTTTAAGATTTATAAGTCATAACTACCGCAGAATATTTCCCCATGTTCAGAACGACTTCTCCATCTTCCACAAGGTACTGCTCACTGTCCATCTTATATCCATGTTCATAGCTATATATATTACTCTGCATTTTACATTTCATCGGAACTTCCGCTCTCCATACCGGCACGGTCACTTCACTTAATTCACTCCGGTTGTGGATAATGATGATTACCTTTTCTGTTTCTGTAAAACGCCCATACGCCAAAAGATTTTCTTCTCCGAGCAGAATCTCCAGCGAACCATAACGAAGCGCTTCACTCTCTTTGTGAATCCGTATAATATCTTTGTGAAATGCGATCAGTTTATGATTTTCATGCCCCCACGGATAGGTTCTCCGATTATCCGGATCGGTAAAACCACACACACCTGCCTCATCTCCGTAGTAAACCGTCGGAGCGCCGACCCATGTCATCTGCATAATGACTGCCTCACGCATAACCGCCTCATTTGTATATTCGCTTGCCGACTCATGTCCCAGCTTATCAACTCTTCCAACCATATGATTGGTACGCGTCAGGAAACGTGAATGATCGTGGTTAGACAATTCGTTCATCGCCACATACAAAGATGGGGTGAGCATGTTTGCCATATGATATTTCATCGCCTGAATGAAATAATCGGCATTGCCGCGAAGTTCCACTCGATCTTCATCACTGTGTTTTTCCATTCCCGTCAGGAACCATGTGACCGGCTCCATAAACGCATCATAGTTCATCACAGTATCCCACTCATCTCCCTGAAGCCATTCACTCGGATCACCATAATGCTCCGCCAAAATAATGGCATCTGGATTTGCCGATTTTACGGTCTCTCTGAACTTTTTCCAAAATTCATGATTGTATTCATTGCTATGTCCCAAATCTGCTGCAACATCAAGTCTCCAGCCATCAATATTATATGGAGGCGACACCCATTTTTTCCCAATGGAAAGAATATAATTTTCCAGTTTAACAGATTCCTCATAGTTCAATTTCGGCAGTGTATCGTGCCCCCACCAGCCATCATAATTTCCATTGTAAGGCCATTCTTCTCCAAAGAACTGGAAGAACTTCCGATATGGACTTTCCTCAGATATATATGCTCCTGGCTCATAGCCATCTGCTCCTTCATAAATCCGCTCACGGTCGAGCCACTTATTAAAAGAGCCACAGTGGTTGAACACACCGTCCAAAATCACCTTCATTCCGCGGCGATGCATCTCCTCCACCAGACGGATAAACAGGCGATTACTCGCTTCTAAATTCTCTTTATCCGTCACCCGGCATTTATATTTTTCAGCATAGCGGTTTTCTCTCTGATCTTCTGTCAGCACATCACCACCGTCATTCACGATCACACCAAAATGCGGATCGATATAATCATAATCCTGAATGTCATATTTGTGATTCGACGGAGAAACAAACAGGGGATTGAAATAAATTACTTCGATCCCCAGCTCTTGCAGATAGTCCAGCTTTTCCAGTACCCCCTTAAGATCACCGCCATAAAATTCCCGCACTCCCATCAGCGCCGGATATTTATCCCAGTCATCCACCTTTGTACACGGCTCTCCAATATACATATACTCACCGGACTCTACATCATTATTTGTATCTCCATTATAAAAACGATCCACAAAAATCTGATACATTACTGCGCCTTTTGCCCAGTCCGGCGTTGCAAACCCCGGAGCGATGGAAAATGCGTAATATCCGATTATCTCGTTTGTGACACCGTATCTGTTGTAATAACAGATCTCCTCTCCTTTTTGTATCTCAAAGCAATATCGGAATGTATCCTCTCCCATTCTCCAGTTCACTTCATAAAAGTCAAATTCACCCTTTGTATATACTTTTTGCAAATCATATTTCGCGTCTCTGGTCAAAAGGCGAACGGCATCTACATCATCTTTCGCAGTACGAAAACGCAGCGTGATTGCCTCATTTGCATCGGGCTGCGGGGGAATGACATACGCCCCCGTCCCGTCACAAAACAGTGCCTGCTCATTCATATTTCTTATCCTCTTTCCTAAGACTCAGCTATTTCTTCATCAAACAATGCACTAAATTCTTCTCTCGTGATCTTCTCTTTTTCAAGAAGCAAGTCTGCACAGGACTCTAATACATGATTATATTTTTGAATGATCTCTTTCGCATTCGCATAGCATTCGTCTATAATCTTCTTCACTTCACGGTCAATCTTTCCTGCGACTTCCTCTCCATATCCTCTTGAAGCGTGGCCGAAATCCCTTCCCACAAACACTTCTTCACTGTCGCTGTCATAGTTGACAAGTCCAAGTTCTTCAGACATACCAAACTTCATGACCATAGATTTTGCAAGCGCTGTAGCCTGCTTGATATCCTGTGAAGCCCCTGTTGTAATATCGTCAAACACAAGTTCCTCTGCAATACGTCCGCCAAGCGCTACCGTAATCTCCTGTAACATCTTTCCACGTGTATTGAACATCTCATCATTTTCCGGAAGCGGCATCGTATATCCGGCAGCACCCACTCCGGTAGGAATGATAGACACGCTGTAGACAGGTCCCACATCCGGAAGCACATGAAATAAAATCGCATGCCCCGCTTCATGGTAAGCCGTAATTTTCTTTTCTTTTTCAGATACCACTTTACTTTTCTTTTCTGCTCCGATTCCAACCTTCACAAACGCATGGCGGATATCAGACTGTTGAATGTATACCCGATTCTCTTTCGCCGCCAAAATCGCAGCCTCATTTAACAGATTCTCAAGATCTGCCCCCGTAAATCCAGAAGTTGTCTGTGCAATCTGCGCCAAATCCACATCATCACCGAGCGGTTTCCCTTTCGCGTGAACTTCCAAAATCTCTTTTCTTCCTTTCACGTCCGGTCTTCCGACCATCACTTTTCGGTCAAAACGCCCCGGTCTTAAAATTGCCGGATCCAAAATATCCACACGGTTCGTCGCTGACATTACGATAATTCCTTCATTTACACCAAAACCATCCATCTCAACAAGAAGCTGATTCAATGTCTGCTCTCGTTCGTCATGTCCGCCGCCCATTCCGGTACCGCGACGTCTTGCAACCGCATCAATCTCATCAATGAAAATAATACATGGCGCATGTTTCTTCGCATCCTCAAACAAATCACGCACACGAGAAGCTCCCACACCGACAAACATCTCTACAAAATCAGAACCGGAAATCGTGAAGAACGGAACACCCGCTTCTCCTGCCACGGCTTTGGCAAGTAATGTCTTTCCTGTTCCCGGAGGTCCCACCAAAAGAACACCCTTCGGGATTCTGGCTCCCACCTGAATGTATTTCTTCGGACTTTTCAAGAAATCTACGATCTCTTCCAATTCTTCTTTTTCCTCTTGAAGCCCTGCAACCTGTGCAAATTTCACCTGCTTATCCGAACCACTTGTCATACGCGCACGGCTCTTTCCAAAGTTCATCGCTTTTACATTGGCACCGCCGCCCTGTCTGTTCATCATCATAAACAAGAAAATCACAACCCCGACCATCAAAAGCGTCGGAAACATCGTGGTCATAAACCATGACTCTTTCGGCACATCATCAAGTGTGCACTTTACATCTGCTTTACTCAACAACTCCTGTATCTCATTTACATCAGAAACATTCAGGTATTTTACATCTTCGCTCTGATCCTTCATCTGAATCTCAAGCCGTCCAGTCGGCACCTCTTTATTCTGCCGGATGATGACTGAATCCACCTCTCCGTCCTGAACTGCCTGCGTAAATTCCTGATACGTATATTCACGCTGCTTCATGTTCATCTGGCCAATAAACCAGTACACTAATAAGGCAAGCGCCACAACCATAAAGATTGAAGCACCTCCCATTCCTCTGCTTTTCTTACTATTCAATTCTTAGCTCCTTCCTACTCCACACCTTCTACAACACCGATGTATGGCAGATTTCTATATTTTTGTGCATAGTCAAGTCCGTATCCCACAACGAATTCATCCGGAATATTGAACCCTACATAATCTACTTTTACATCGCGCACACGTCTCTCCGGCTTGTCAAGCAGTGTGCAAAGTCTCATACTCTTTGGTCCTCTCTTTGCCAAAATTTCAAGCAGGTAAGACAGCGTTCTTCCGGAATCAATAATATCTTCCACAACAATTACGTCTTTTCCTTCCAATGTCTCATCTAAGTCTTTGGCAATCTTTACAACGCCGCTGGATGTCGTTCCGTCCCCATAACTGCTCACACTCATAAAATCCATGGATACCGGAACTGTAATTCTTTTTGCAAGTTCACACATAAAAAATACGCCACCTTTCAGCACACAGATAAGGTGTACCTGTTTTCCCGCATAATCCTCACTGATCTGCTTTCCAAGCGCCTCAATTCTTGCATCTACCTCTTCTTCTGATACTAATACTTTAATTGTCTCTGCCATGATTCTTCTCCTTCGTTTATTTGTATTTCTAATATTGTTTTTGTATTCTTAGTTACCCGGTAAGCGCTGCTCGTACGATAACCGACAACCCACAATATATGACTGCCTTCTGCGATCAAGGGAATCTTTCCTCTTTCCTCCGCCGAAATCTTCTCATTGATAAAATAAGACTTCAGTTTCTGCGTCTTGCCATCGCTATGAATCGCCAAGTAATCTCCGGGCTTTCTTGTTCTAATACTCACCGCGTCCCTTATTATATCATAATCAAACCATTTCGTGTAAACTTTTTCAGAAGCCTCCTGTGGCACTTGGTCTGCCACGAATACGCGGCTTTTGATCTGCCAGCCACACCATTCACACAAATGTGTTTCCTGCCCTTCACAGTCCAATATTTTTTCTTCTGCTTTTTGCGGTCCAGGCTCTGTTTTTTTCCTGCACACAACACCGTCATACGTCCGCCAGGCTTCCATATCATACGGCAAATCCACCCTTCTTCCGACTTGCTTTTCAAACAACTCCTGAAGCATCTGCAGATGAACAGCTTCAATATCTTTCTCTCGCCTGCAGACTTCCCAAAGTACCTTTTTCAAAACAAATGACTGTATCACATGCGGAATCTGTTGAAATTCAGCCTGCAGGATAACAGTTCCTGTTTCTTCGGTTCTAGTACACTGCCTCCACGAAATCTCAGTCTGCTCTTCCAAAAATCCTTCAATCTCCCTCAGCCGCTCCATTGTCTCATTAATGTGAGTAACTGTCCTTTTATTCACCTGCTCCTCAAAATACGGCAAAATGTGATTCCGGATACGGTTTCTCATGTACGCATCACTTTTATTGGTCTCATCTACACAAAAGGCAATCCCCTCTTCTTCCAGATATTTCTCAACCTCACCACGCTCCACTGCAAGAAGCGGACGAATCACATTCCCATTTACCGGACGTATGCCGCCAAGCCCTTTCAGACCTGCTCCGCGAGCCACATTCATCAGAAATGTCTCTGCATTGTCATTTTGATGATGCGCAAGCGCAATTTTAGTTCCTCCATATCGCTTCAAGGTTTTCACAAAGGCTTCCCGGCGCACTTCACGCCCCGCCTCCTCCAAAGATTGTTTCCTTTTTTTTGCAATTAATGCAACATCTTCCCGATAAATTTCACATGGGACACAATGCTTCTCGCACATTTTTTTTACATACATTTCGTCCGCATCCGCATCTATCCCTCTCAATCCATGGTTCACATGAACACAGACCAACTCAAACGGAATCTCTTTTTGCAGCTGTATCAATACAAAAAGAAGGCATATAGAATCTGCACCTCCTGATACGCCTACAATTATCTTATCGCCATTCTCGATCATATGCCATTTTTCCACATACCTTCTTATTTTTTCTAACATTATCCACATTTTCCTTTGTAATTATTCACCCGCACTAATTTTATCTTATTCCTTTTTATTTTGCAAGACTCCACATGCCCACGACCATAATCGTCATATCATCCAAAGGGATCTCCCCGGAACATTCCAAAACCTGCTCTAAAATGTGATGCGCCATCTCTTTTGGGTTGGTTATGCTTGTCCCCTCGATGATCATTTTCATGATCAGCTCCTGCTCTCCAACCGGAAGCGCATCAAGCACCCCATCTGTCACCATCACAACAAAATTCCCATCGCACAAGCTTCGCACAACACAATCCACCTCCAATTTAGGCAAAACTCCTATCGGAAGACTGGTTGATTTGATTGTCTCTACCTTATCCTCATATTTTACAAACGTAGTGGATGCCCCCGCCTTCACAAACTCACATTTCCCACTATACAGGTCAAATACACTCATATCAATTGTAGAAAACCGCACCTCTTCGCGCCCCATCACCAGCGCTGTATTCAACATCTGAATTGCTGTCTCTTTCGGGAATCCAGCTGCCAGAAGTTCCTCTAACATTTCCACCACCATGGCGCTTTCCTTAAATGCTGCTTCCCCTGCCCCCATTCCGTCGGAGAGTATGATGCCCTTCCTGCCGCCCGGCATCTCCATCATCGAAAAGCTGTCCCCCGATATCTTACGGCATCCCTTTCCGATTTTCGCAATTCCCTGAAGCGTATGAAAACGTGGCCCTTCCACACAGGTGACTGTACAATACTCTTCTCCAAGCACCGGCCTTTCATCGCGGTCCGCCACCATCTTTCTTCCGACACACTCCGATATGATCTGCACAAGCTCTTTCGTGGATACACACTGCCCTTTGATAGATTTTGCCGTAACATGAACCTCATATTTCCCATCTTCTGTCACAAAAAATACCGTACTTAAAAGCCGTACCCCAATTTTGGAAAATCTCCCCCGTATTTTCTTTTCCAAATGCTCGTCCGCAAAAATACTGGCGTCCAGTTCTCTTGTGGCATGCTGAATCATCTGGGCAAATGTGTCAAGCTGCACCGCACATCCTTCCCTGTTCTGTGCCATTTTATTATTCCACATCAGATTCTGTCTCGCGCCTTTAAACACCTCAAGCGCCGTCCGCAAAAAGCGCGGCGCCTGCACACATCTTTTCTGTATCTTACGTTTCACCTCAGTGTTCAGTTCCACACCATATTCTTCTATGGTACAAAAAATCTCATGTACCATCTGGTAGGTCAGAAACGCCTCTTGTCCAAGACACACTTCTTTATTCGCACAATTGCCGCACACTTTCTCATTTACTTTTTCGTACATTTCTTCCATTTCCGCTTTTGTAAATAAATCATGTTTTCTCTCCAGCTGCAAAAATACCTTGGTCAATTTTTCCAAAGACTGCACAAACCGATCCATCTGTATCACATATGGGTTCGCCTGCACAGCTCGTCCTATTTTTAACTCCTCCATCATGAATAACCCCTTTTCCAGAAATTCCGTCTAAACAAAAAGAATGTGCTCAAACACATTCTATCTTTTGTATGGTATTATGAAATTTTTCCATTATGGTTCCGGCTCAAACAATATCTCATTCTTGTGGATGAGCCCCAGCTTATCTTTTGCAACATCTTCTATGTACGCATCTGTTCCTGCATACTCTTCAAATTCTTTAATCTCTTCTGTACGCTCTTTTTCTTCTTTCAACTGTGCCGTAAGTTCCGCTTCCTGCTGCTTATAACGCTTGTTCTTTGCCTGAAGTGACATACTTCCCACCGACAATATGATTGTCAATAATAAAATCACACCACATATCGAAAGAATACTCGCTTTGTGACGGCGCATTCTTGTCCGCTGACGTTTATCACGGTTCCGCTGCTTTACACTTCTCATCATTGATACACCCTTATAAATCTATTTTTTGTCCCAATATAGTTATATTACCTTTTTTCCTTTGATTTATCAATAGATTTTTCGTCTTTTTCACGAATCCTGGCAAACAGTTTTTTCCCCATCTCAGACAAAAAATGCAGCACAAAAAATGAACAAACTCCCCCAACCACAACACCTATGGTAAAGAACCAACGTATACTACCATCACTAGTGTCATAGATCTTGACAAACAGATACAAACCTGCCCATACCCAAAAGAAAAAATCTTCTAAAGAAACGAAAAACAGATCGTGTTTTATAAGTCTTCTAAAAACTCTAATGCACGTATAAACCAAAAGTACAATATTGCCCGCCAATAACGCCTGCAAAAAAATGGATATTTCATCACCGATTCCAAGCATAACTCACCTACTTAAATAATTTCATAAAGAAATTCTCGCTTTGACCGGCATTTTGATGGACATCCGAGTACGCAATGCTGTCGATATGTCCGGATAAATCCACTTCCCCTTTTTCTACACTCAGACGATTTACATGCAGATCCTTCCCCTTGACCATGAGCATACCCTGTTCCGTCTCCAGCAATATCTCATTCAAATCAAACGACAGTACATCAAGCACACCTGTAACCATACTTGTCTTTCTATTGTTCACTACCAGCTTATGTGGTTTTTGTACCTGTTTTTCTTCCAAGATTCCACAACCTTTCTCCTTATTTCAAACTGCCGCCGGTATTTTTACCGGAAGTAATATCAATTTTGATATATCCTAATTATATGAAAGGTCTTGCTGTATTATGACTGTTTTATAAATATTTAAACAAATCTTTTGCTTCTTCTTTTTTTGTTGTGTCCTGAATATCCAGCACTTCTACTTTTACATTCTTCGTTCCGAATTGAATCTCAATAACATCTCCCGGCTTTACTTTCACGGATGCTTTGGCAACATTTCCATTCACAAGCACTCTCCCCGCATCACACGCCTCATTTGCCACTGTTCTTCTTTTAATCAATCTTGATACTTTTAAAAATTTATCCAGTCTCATCTTTTCTCCTCCACCTTTATTTTTCTTTTTTTATAACTTTGCACATGACTAAACTGTTTATAGAAAAAAAGAATGTGCCAAGCACATTCTTTTTATCATGAACATTTATTATGCATTTACAGCGTCTTTTAATGCTTTTCCAGCTTTGAATTTTGGAGCTTTGCAAGCTTCAATCTTCATTGTCTCACCAGTCTGAGGATTTCTTCCTTCTCTTGCTGCTCTTTCACTTACTTCGAATGTTCCAAATCCAACTAACTGGATCTTTTCACCTTTCTTCAGTTCTTCTTCCACTACGTCTGTGAAAGCTTTTAAAGCTTTTTCTGCATCTTTCTTTGATAACTCTGCTTTCTCAGCGATTGCTGAGATAAATTCTGTTTTGTTCATGGATTATGTTCCTCCTCTTATTTCAAACATAGAATGTATTCATCAATAAATTCTATCGGTTTTTTCGCATGTCTCACACGCTTTTTCTGTATGAATATGCCTTTAAATACTGTTATACCGTTTCACCCGTCTTTTGTCAAGTGTATTTGCCCACTTTTCCTTGTTTTTTCGGGGTTTTGGGGCACTTTTGACACCCTTTTACAGCATTTTATCAATCATCGCAAGAACTTCTTTTCCCAGCGCTTCTGATTTGGCATCCGCATCCTCTAAAGAAGTACCTTTTACACCATAATAGAATTTTACTTTCGGCTCTGTTCCGGATGGACGTACACACAGCCATGCGTCATCTGTCAGGTCGTAATATAAGACATTAGAGTTCGGAAGTCCCGTTCCTGTCACCTCGCCTGTAGCGAGATCCTTGATTGTATCAGCCTGATAATCTCTTGCTTTCAGCACTTCGTAAGCACCGATTTTTACCGGCGGCTCTTTGCGCAGCGTCTCAAGGATTTCCTGAATCTTTGCCAACCCTTCAATTCCTTTTAATGTAATCGCCTGAATATCATCCTTATAATATCCAAATCTCTCATACATATCAACCATGGCATCCCAAAGTGTCATACCTTTTGTCTTATAGTATGCAGCCGCCTCACACAGTGCCATCGTCGCAACAATTGCATCTTTATCTCTTGCATGAGTTCCGATCAGACAACCATAGCTTTCCTCAAATCCGAATAAATATGTGCCTTTTTTACTCTGCTCAAAACCGAGAATCTGCTGTCCGATAAACTTAAATCCTGTCAGAACTTCGATCAATCCTGTACCATATCCTTTTGCAATCGCATCTGCCATATTCGATGTCACGATTGTCTTGATCAGATAACCGTCTTCCGGCAATCCTACAGTCGCTTTTCGTTGTCCAATTTCATAGTCCGCAAGCAGACATCCTGACATATTCCCTGTCAGAACTTTATATTCTCCGGATTTACTGTCTTTCACATATACACCGAGACGGTCTGCATCCGGGTCTGTCGCCAGAACAAGATCCGCATCTACTTCTTTTGCCAGTTTTAATCCCAACTCAAATGCTTCCTCAGCCTCCGGGTTCGGGTAAGAGACTGTCGGAAATTCTCCATCCGGTAATTCCTGCTCTTTTACAACATATACATTTTCAAATCCAAGCTCTTTCAAAATACGTCTTGCCGGAATATTTCCTGTTCCATGAAGAGGACTGTAAACAATCTTTAATTCTTTCCCCATCTCTTTGATCGCATCCCAATGGATTACCTGCTTTTTCAATTCTTCCATATAAGCATCGTCAATCTCACTGCCGATCACCACATAAAGTCCTGCCGCCTTAGCCGCCTCCAGCGTCATCGTCTTCACGGTATTGAAATCAGTCACTTTTTTCACTTCATCCATGATTCCTTTATCATGAGGAGGAGTGATCTGAGCTCCGTCTTCCCAATACACTTTATATCCGTTATATTCCGGCGGGTTGTGACTTGCCGTGATATTGATTCCCGCAACACAATTCAACTTTCTTACGGCATAGGAAAGTTCCGGTGTAGGACGGAGTGATTCAAATACATACGCTTTGATTCCATTTGCATTCAGACACAAAGCCGCCTCATCCGCAAACTCCGGCGACATCCTTCTTGAGTCATATGCGATTGCCACACCTTTTTCCTGAAGTCCTTTTTGCAAAATATAATTCGCAAGTCCCTGTGTTGCTTTTCTCACTGTATAGATATTCAAACGGTTTGTTCCTGCACCGATCACACCGCGCAGCCCCGCTGTTCCAAATTCTAAGTCTTTATAAAATCTTTCTTTTATCTCATTTTCATTATCTGCAATTGCTTTTAATTCCTGTTTTGTCTCTTCATCAAAATATGGATTTGTGAGCCATTCTTGATACTGTTCCTGATAATTCATACCATTTGTTCCTCCTTTGCATTTTCCCTACTATTATACACCAGCATTTTACAAATGAAAAGAAAATATCGCCTCTAAAAAATGTTTCTTTTCTTCCGTCTGATGAATTGCAACCTCCAATTTCTCAACACTCTTCATCGGAATCCACGCTTTGCTGGACCGATAATAAGAGTTTGCCGCCTTCCAAAACTTTTCTGGATAAGACAGGCTGATTGCAAGATATTCCATCTCCCGCTCCCCAAGCGGCAAAATTTCACTGTAAGCCTCAAGCATCTTGTCACCAAGCATCACATTCCAATGATTCTTTTCCATCGTCTTCCTAAGGAAATAGTACAGATCCGCCAACTGAACATCTTGGTGAAAATGCTCGAAATTTGTTGTTGCAATTCCATCCTGCATCATCAGAACATTGTGATAATTGTATTCACCATGCGTAATCGTTGTTTTCTCTCTGCTTTGCTGCATCAACAACTCATATTCCGATTGTTCCAATCGGGCGCTCGCACTCTGCGCCCAGTCATACATCGCATCAAAATATTTCAAAAACATCAGCTCAAACTCACCTTTTCCTACTTTCCCGCGGATAAACGCCCGTACCTTTTTCATCTCACGGTTATGCCGGCAGTACTCCTTTCGCAAATCCTCGCCTTCCATAACAAAGGTCTCTGATTCCTCTCCAAAATCAATGGGTCCTCGCAAGACTTTATGCAGTTTTGCAAGATTTTTTGTCGCCCCCACAATTTCCTGTTCTTTTCGGATATCGCATTCTTTTCCGTCATACCAACGTTTGACCACATACTTAATCCCATCTTCTGATGTGCTGAATAATTCATGCTCTTTATTTTCTATGACCGCATCTACCCTGTCACATCCATTTTCCATCATGTGCACATATAATTTGTGCAGCATTGGAATTCTCTTTTCTGAAATCATAAGCTCCCTGAGTACAAAGAGCCCCTGATTTGTAGCACATAAAATAGCACCCCTGATTCTGCGGGTGCTTTTTATATCTATATCATATTGATCCAACACACTTACTTCGTTCTCTTTCATCGCTGCCCCCTACATTCATTATTTCCTATTCTCTCTAAATGTATGACGGACATCTTGTAAGTATGTGTATTTCTACAAAAGAGTTTCCTTGCGCAGTTTCCTGCTTTGCTCCAATAAAATCTCCTTTGTATTGTATTCCGGCTGCTCAATCACAAGCTCCAACAACGCCTGCAAGACGGCGCCAATCTGTTTTCCAGGCTGCATACCGTCCGCGATCAGATCGCTCCCCGAAACTGCTAACATCTTCAGAGAAACACACTCTTTTTTCTTCAGAATCTCTTTGTAGCACCGCTCGATTCCGGCAATATTTGAAAGCTTCTCCTCCCGCATATATTCACTCTGCGCCATTGTATCCGCTTTTCTGATCTCCAAATAATACGGAAACAATTCTTCACCGATCTTATTCATGGCTCTTCTGACGTTCTTCGGCTGTGCTGGCATGCGATAATCATGATACTGCACAAGTTTTGTCACTTTTCCAAGTGTATCATTATCAAACTTCAGTCTCTTCAAAATTCTTTTTGCAACTTCCGCTCCTTTTACATCATGCATCTTAAAATGTGCAACACCGTCTGCATCCACCGTCTTCATCTGAGGTTTTGCAACATCATGGAGCAGCATCGTAAGTCTCAAGACCTTATCAGCTCTGACCTGTTCGACCGCCTTCAACGTGTGCATTCCTACTGAATACATATGATGCGGCGTCTCCTGACCTGTCCGCATCATCTCATCAAATTCCGGAAGAACCACTTTTGTAATTCCAAGTTCATATGAAAGCGCCAGCAAACCCGGATTCGGCGATACGAGCATCTTGACCAGTTCCACCTGAATCCGCTCTGCACTGATATTTGCAAGTGTCGGCGCAAGCTTTCGAATCCCTTCCATCGTCTCGTCTTCAATCCGAAATCCAAGCTGTGCCGCAAATCGCACTGCGCGCAAAATCCGAAGCGCATCTTCCCCAAAACGCTCCCTCGCATTGCCCACACAACGGATCATCTTTCGCTGCAGATCTTCGATTCCGCCGAAAATATCCACCAGACCTTCCTCTTCATTATATGCCATCGCATTGATCGTAAAGTCTCTTCTTAAAAGGTCTTCTTTCAGACTTCGTGTAAACACAACCTCCCTCGGATGTCTGCTGTCCTCATATTCCCCATCCACACGGTATGTTGTCACCTCGAACGCCTCTTTGTCGACCAGCACCGTAATTGTCCCGTGCTCAATCCCTGTATCAAATGTTCTCCTAAACAGTGCTTTTGTCTCATTCGGAGTCGCCGACGTCGTAATATCCCAGTCATCAGGCACTCGTCCCAAAACAGAATCTCTCACGCAGCCACCAACCGCATACGCCTCGTAGCCGTTCTCCTTCAATTTGTTGATAATAAAATTTACTTTCTCAGGCAAAAAAATTTTCATATGCACTCCTTCGAGTTCCTTTGACTTCACAAAACTCACTGCAATTCGTCTCATTTTCCATATAAATGGATAGCAAAAAAGCGGGTGATGGGAATCGAACCCACGTATCTAGCTTGGAAGGCTAGTGTTCTACCATTGAACTACACCCGCATGTTACGTATTATATTATTAAGCTTAAGCAACTTTTAAAAGTATGCCCAGAGCCGGAATCGAACCAGCGACACGAGGATTTTCAGTCCTCTGCTCTACCGACTGAGCTATCTGGGCTTCTGTATCCTTTTTAGCTGTTCCTTAACACAAGTGATATATTATCAAAGGTCAGCTAAAAAGTCAACACTTTTTTTCAAATTTTTTCAATTTTTTAAATATTATGTTTATGAAGTGTAAATCCCCTGCCCATCACTTCATTTACCTGATTGATGATCATGAAGGCTTTCGGGTCAATTTCCAACACAAGTTGATTGAATTTTGGCATCTCACGGTTGGACACTACCGTCAATAGTGCCATAGATTCTTTCCGCAAATATCCGGATTCTGTTTTGAGGAATGTAGAGCCACGGTCAAGCTTTTGCTGAATCGCTGTATTGATCTCTTCATAATGATCGCTGATAATCTTCACCTGCATCTGGCTCTTTCCATTTACAAGCACTTTATCCATAACCGTTGTGTAAATCATCACAAGAAGAATTCCATATAAAATCTTCTCTCGATCACGAAATACCATCTGCCCGATCAAGATCATAAAGTCAAACGCATACAGTCCCACAGAGACCGGAATCCCCAATTTCTTATTTAAGATCAATGGCGGAATATCGACACCACCCGTGGAAGCTCCCGCTTTGATGACAACTCCGATTCCTACTCCAATCAAAAGCCCCGCAAATATCGTACTGAGCAGCGGATCTGTCGTCAGCCCCTGAAGCGCATCTACTCTTTGAAGCACTCCCAGTATAAACGGAAAATAGAACGTACTGATCAGCGTTGTCAGTGCAAACGAAATACCGAGCAGCCATATTGCCAGTAAAAACATCACAACATTAAACACTGCCGCAAAGACCTCCACCGGAATTCCCGCAAAATGGTTTGCGATCAAACCAAGTCCGGTCGTCCCTCCGGTAATCAGTCCCATCGGCAGTACAAACGCAACAATTCCAAAACAATACGCCGTATTTCCAAATATTACCCAAAATAGTTTTTTCCAGTCAAAAACGTTCTTCAACTCATTTTTCCACTCTGCTTTCATCTGAATCCCCCTTGTCCTTTTATCCATTTAATTTGTTAAAGAGAAAAAGAAAAGCAGGTATTCACCTGCTTTTCCTACTATCTGTCAATTTGAAATTTTTATACCCACTCCAAATATAACGTGTCATGTTCTCTCTCTTTTCTTCTGAACTTTGTCTTTCTATAATGTATCATCTTTTCCCGAAAGATTCAAGAACATTTTCCGTCTCATAAGGACAACAATTGCCAAAAGCGAAAGTAAAAGCGCTGCCATAACAGAAACATTTACACTGTCTCCTGTTGCTGCCGCTCCGTTCGAAGAACCACCATTTGGAGTACCGGATGTTCCGTTGTCCGGTGTCCCTGCTGTTCCGCCACCGTTTTGTTGTTTCAGAACAAGGTTACCGATCGCTGCTTCAATTGCATCTGCATAGGCATCTATCTCTTTTTGTTTTGATCTTGGCAGATTCTCATCTATGCCTGCAAGTACATCTTTCAACGCTTTCACACTGTCGTCTGTATAGACACTTAAGTCTGCCGGAATCTTTGCTTTCGCTTCATTCACTTTCGTGTAATCTGCAAGCTGCACAACCAGTTTTGCCTCTGCATTTTCAAATGCTGATTTTGCGTCTTGGAACTCTTCCTCTGTTGTTGTCTTAGCATCCAGCTCCATCAATGTGTCGTATGCTGCTTTATACGCTGCATAGCTCGCATCTGTATAGTCCTCTGCCGGTGTCTTCAGGATGATAGAATCTCGATACTCATCCATTCCTGAAGCAAGTTTTTCCAAACCTTTTATTGCTGCACGAATCGCTTCTGCTCCTTTCGCAACAGATTCTTTTGTCCCGTCTGCTTTCAGTGCTTCCGCTGCCGCAACAGCATCCTGCAATACTTTATAACTGTCTGCTGTATAATTCTCTGCGTTGTATTTTTCTGACTCTGCAATTGCAGCTTTCAGATCCACAATACTTACAAGAGCTTTTTGTGCTTCACGCATCGCCGCGATATTGGCTTTGTCAAGCTCTGCATCTCCTTTGGACATATCTTTTTCAGCTTTTGCAATCGCCAGAGAAAGAACCTCATAGCTTGCACTTGTATAATCATCTTTGTTCAGTTTCCTGAGCTCGTCGATCACTTTTTGGACATCGCTCTCACTGCCTTCTGCGAGCACTAAACTCTCCACCGCTTTATCTAACGCTTTAATGATATCTGCCACCTGATCTTTCGTTCCGTTGTTCAGATATCCTTGCGCCGTCTTCACAACATCCTGAAGTGCTGCCCAGCTGTCTTCTGTGTAGAGTGTTTCATCTTTCTTCGCAATCTCTGCAAGTTTTGCATTCAGCGCCTCTGTGTTTACAAGCCCCTGTTTTGCCTGTTCAAATACATTGCGTGCCTCATAAATTTCTTTTGGATTCTTGCGTTCTGCTTTATCGGCTTTCACAATTGCATCCAATGCTGTCTTTGCAGTTGTGTATGACTTGTAAGATTCCTTTGTGTAGTTCGCCTCGTCATATACCGGCGCATTCTGGAGTTCCAATTCTGCAAGTTCTCTCTGGACAAGTGAGTACTGTAGTGCGTTTTCTGCCTCTTCGAGTTTTGCAAGCAAATCTGCTACCTCTTTCTCAGAGATATTTTCTTTGTCTTTTAATACCTCTTCAATTTGAGCAATCACCGTCTCATAGGCTGCATAGGTTCTTGCTGAATAAATCTCTACATAAACAGGCTGTTCTTCTGTTCCCACATTTTCTTTTCCTGCTTTCTGATTTTTCAGCGCATTCTCTAATGCAGTCACATCACCTTTGACAACGGCATTTTTATGTGCGGAAAGAAGTGCTTTCTCTGCCATATCTACTACTTCCTGTGTCACATACTCATTTGCTGCAATTTCTTCTGCAACCGCTTTTGCATCTTTAACTGCCTGTTTGCTGCCTGCAGTCCAATTGTCTGCGATTGGTTTTTTGATCGCCTCATTAAGCGCATCTTTATTGACTGCTGCTTTTTCTTTTTCATTTGTCTTTATAATAGAAAGCTCTGGGATATCCTTTCCCCATGTTACAATGATTTCCAAAATCTGACTGTCTTTTGCCACTGCAAATTCATTGATTGTCTGATTCAATTTTCCAATTGTAACCGCTTCCTGTTTCTCACCATTCTTATAGAGCACAGCCTTTACAGTTGCGTTGGAAACCTTTCCGTTTTGGATTATACGGATTGTTCTCTGGTTCGGTTCGCTGACACGGTATGTGAAAGAACCATTTTCTGCTGATGGCTTATACGTTGTTGTAAAGTCTCCATCAAACATATTAGACGGAATCTTTCCTGCTTCCTCTGTCACCTCTGACACTACATCACGGTTAGATTCTGTCGTCATATATGCGCCGCCATTGATCTGCAGCTCATACAATTCAACCCATCTTCCTGTGTATGTTGTCAATGGCACGATTCTTAAATAACGTCCGGATGCGCTAAGTCCTGTTGCTTCCGCATACATATTACCCGGATTTTTAGAGTCGTGTGTCAGATATTCCGCGTCTTTTGCAGTCGCTGTATTTGGCAGATTTACCGCATTTGCATTTCCTACTTCCAAAATCTTTGTCCACTCGTTATCTGGGGCATCTTTACTGTCTGCCACTTCAAATTTTGCATGTCTTAAGAAATCCACGCTCGTCTCTTTCATATAGTATCTGAAAGATTTGAAATCTACTGTCTGTCCGAGATCAAACACAATCTTTTTACCTGCATCCTGTGTTCCTGTGATTTTTCCGGATGTGGCAAGATTTCCGTCAAATAAGTTATTCACTTTTCCGGTTGTTCTTAAATCCTCTGCGGAACTATTCTGCGCGAAATCACTCTCTACTGCCTTTTCACCGATGAATGCGTAAGTCACTGCAAATTCTTCGATTGCAACATTTGCTGTCGCATCTGACGCATTGTAAAGTCTCACATATCTTGCATCTTCCAATGCTTTTGTATTGACATCTGTCCAGATTACTCCATTCATAGAGCTCTGCACTTTCACATTCGCATTGTCCCCTGCTTTCACCGCAATGTTTTGAATTGCTTTGATGTTCTTTAAGTCAACACCAATATATTGACCTTTTTCCAAGCTGATGGTTCCCGGCTGCAAAGAAGAAACTCCTTCTTCCACCTGTCCAACCATTCCGTGATTTTCTACATTTGTGTAAATATTCTCTATTGTTCCTGCCTGAGAAATTCTCTGCTCTACAGTGAATTCAGAGAATTTTGCCCAAGAACCTTTTTGCTCTAAGTTGCGGATACGGATGTAACGCGCTGTCACTCCATTCAAATCAATATCCAGCACATCTTTTCCTGTCGCTGCACCAGTATGAGATTCATATCCTTTTACCGGAGTCCATGTCTTGTTGTCTACGGATGTCTCAACTGCATATTTTACAATCTTGTCTCCACCGTCGTGTCCGACTACGATGTGCGCTTTGTCTAATACCGCCTCTGTTCCAAGATCATATCCTAAGAAATCATCTACCATCACATCATCATTCGTTGAGTTCGCACTTCCATCCGGATCATACCATACATATGTATCGTCATCTCCGTCATACAGACTTGTCTCTTTTGTATTCTGAGCTACCGTCCAGCGGTCTGTTTTCATCACTTTATATGTAATTGGAGTTGTCGCATTCTTTGACGCACGGATATCTAATTCACCAACACGCACCCACCCTGCTGTCTGCTCTTTGTTTACGATTCGGATTGCTTTGATCTTCTCGCTTGTTGTAAAGTTCACCGTCTGATCTTTTGCGTTTGTGAGATCTCCTGCTTTTTTCCAGTTATTCTGTCCGTCTACGCTGTACTGTACTTCTGCTTTCTTAAACACATCATTCGCCGCTGATTGTCCCTGTGTCATTCTCACACTGCCAATCTGTTTTGCCTCCGGCAAAGTTACCTGAATATAAGCACCTTCTGCGATTGTGTCGCGGTTCGGATTCTCATATGGTCCTTTTGCAAGCCATGCTTCTGTGGAAAGATCACCATCAAACAACTTGTCTGTTGTCGTTCCACTCTGTACAGAAATTCCACTCAATGTCACGGTTCCGGTATAACGCTCTGTCTCTGCTGGAGCTTCTTTTTGATTGTTGATCTGAATTTCACGAATCTCAAGCCAGCAGTCATTTTTGTTCGCCTCTGTCGCAATCAATCTGATTCCTTTCGCCTTCAGATCTTTCGGAAGATTTTCTTCCTCCACACTGATATCCTGAACTTTTCCCTGTTCTCCGGTAAAGTTATTATCCATTCCTTCCAAAGTCAAGTCTGTCCAAGTTCCATCTTCTTCCATGTACTGCAGTTTTGCATGCTCAAAATGATCTTTTCCTGTTCCAAGCACAAAACGAATGCTGTCCACATCAATCATTTTGTTGTATTCCACACCGATATAATCGTCTTTTGAAAGTGAGTTCGGATTTTTGTAAATCACTTTTGTGGATTCATCGCCGTCAAAGAGATTCTCTTTCGCTCCTTCCGGTGTATCTTTTCTGCTTGTGATAAACTTCTGAATCACTTTATCCGGGTTGATTGCGGTCTCCGCCTTTGCAGATACATATTCCGCCAATGTATTGATAAATGGAACGATGTGTTGTACACCAACCTCTGCATATTCCTGATGATCTACATATAAAAAGTCATGTGTTTTTGATTGGTCAAATGCTGTCTTTCCGGCTGTGTTGTAATTGATCACAGCTGACACATCGCCCTCCAGATCACTCTTTACACCGTTTAAATATGCAATTGCCGCTTCTGTTGTGTCGTCCCAGCAGTCCAGCCAGTATACAATCTGTTCTTTGATTGCTTCATTTCCGCTGGCTCGATATGTTTTGGCAGCTTCCTGGAGCAGTTCAAATTCTTCAATCATTGCGTCCACATCAGCTGCTGTAAGTGTCTCCGCTTCCAGTTTTTCTTTAAATGCATTTAACTCTTCTTTCAATACTACGGATTCCTGCAATGCTGTGACACGTGAATCCATTGCCTGATTGATCATATGCTTTGACATCTCGCGAAGCGCATCGCTTGCTTCATTTGAAATCGCAGAATTGTGATCCACGAAAGAGAAGGATGCATTCCAGATCTCTTCTGCCTCTTCTTTTGTCTCCCAGATATTCCATGCATAAGATGCATTTCCGAAAATCGCAACTTTACTTGGCTCTGACTGCTGCATTGGATTCAACATAATCCCCTGAATCTTAGATGGTTCCACTCCCGGATGAAGGAATGTATCATATCCACCCATGATCAGGTGTTTCTTTGAGTTATCTGTACAAGGCCAGTTGATCCACATAAATGGTCCACGACCTACATTGTTTGTAAATGTAGAAGTAAAGTTATCCGTCACTTCTCCCCAAACTCTTCCGCCGGTCATAACAATCTGTACGTTGTCTGGTGCCTGTTTCAAAATCTGAAGTTCCTGACTGCTTCCGTTGCCCATGTAGTCATATGGAACATATGGAATTGTCATCTTCATATCCGGATATTCTTTTTTCACTTCTTTGAGCCACTCTGTCATATCGTTCAACAGACGTAATCCGTTTTGTCCACCCGGATTCCAGAAGTCATCTGCAAGAATGGCAATCTGACGTACGCCCTGATCGATCACCTGTTTGAATTTTGCCTGCAGTTTTGCTAAATCTTCCTCATAATGCTCGTCAAAACGAAGATGATTTCCGGCCGGGAATGGATGCAGCGCATATACATAACGGCATTTAGACTCATTTCCCGCCTCTGCCAATGGTCTGATCTTTGTCTTTAACTCTTCCTCTGTATAAAGTTCATCCCACTGCGTACGGTGCTTCGGATCATCTTTCGGTGCATAAAAATATGCATTCAGTTTATAATATCCGCCCCATTTCATCAGATTCACACGGTCTTCTGTAGACCATGGATTTCCATAATATCCTTCGATAAATCCACGGCTCACAACATCTGCATAATCCTCAATCTCAAAGTTTCGTATTGTGAGACTGTCAAGCTGTGCAAATACATGATACAGCGTAGTCAGTCCGTAAAATGCAGAATCTGTGTCTTTTCCAAGTACAGAGATTACATTTTCATCACTCGCCAAAAAATACGAATCTGTATTCTCAAACAATGCATCTCCCGGTGCATACTCTTTTGTAATATAGTCTTCTGCTTTTCCGTCTTCTCCGTGCACACCGACATAGACATTCGTCGCACCTTTCTTCGGCTCATCTGACTCCTTCACCTTAATATCTTTGAGCGCCGCAGCCTCCTCCAGCCGGTCTTTTGTCGCCTCATCAATTCCGGTGTCATAGATGACATTCATCTCCTTGCCAAGAATATAATCTCCCTCCTGATATTCCATCTTATGAGGAGTTGGATAGATTACATAGTCCTCTGCGGTTTGTTTTGCCGCCTGTACCGGCATAAAATTAGTCGGTATCGCAACGGCTGCTGTCAGCATCCCGGCAATCAGTCTCTTTATCATTTTCTTTCCCATAATTTTCGCCTTTCCTTTCTCATATTTTATCCTCAAGCACTATCATTTCTTATTATACCACTTTTCATAGTTTTGTGTTGCTTTTTTTATTTTTTTTATATAATTTTACTGCTTATTTTTAATATATCCTTTTGTGATATAGACAACTTCACCACTAAGCAAAATCAAAGCTGTCATATTCGGCAATGCCATCAATCCATTGAACGTATCCGCCACCTCCCACGCAAGGTGCGGCGTCATCATACACCCCGGCAGAATCATCAGTACATAAACCATTTTGTAAAGAAACGCCGATTTTTCTCCAAACAGATATGCCGCCGTGCGCTCCCCAAAGTACGCCCAGCCAACCATTGTTGCAAAAGCAAACAATACGATCGAAATTGCAAGAAATTTATCTCCAAAAGGAATAACCGTCGAAAAAGCTTCCCCGGTCAAAGTCGTTCCATCGACATTTTCGATTCCGCGCGCCATATTGGAAAGATACACTTGCGGCTTATAGACACCGGAACTTAAGATTACAAGCGCTGTCATCGTACATACTACAATCGTATCGATAAACACTTCCAAGATTCCCCACATTCCCTGTATGGCAGGAGATTTCACATCTGATGCCGCATGCGCCATAACAGAAGAACCAAGCCCCGCTTCGTTGGAGAATACCCCTCGCGAAATACCGATTTTCATTGCCTGACGAATTCCATATCCTATCACTCCTCCTCCCACTGCTTTCATGCGAAAAGCCTCCTCAAAAATCATGCGTACTGCTCCCGGAACTTCCGCACGGAAATGAATGAGCACGAGCATTCCGCCTGCCATATAAAACAATGCCACAAATGGAACCACTTTTTCTGTCACTGCCGCAATCCGCTTCACACCACCTAAAATTACTGCCGCCACAACAAGTGTCACAACCGCTCCTGTAATGAACGGTGGAATAGAGAGACTTTCTTTTAATCCGCTTGCCATGGAATTCGCCTGTGTCATATTTCCCATTCCAAATGATGCAAAAATACAGAATACAGCAAAAAGCACGGCAAGCCATTTACACCCAAGTCCACGCTCTATGTACACCATAGCGCCGCCAACCCATTCTCCCTTTCTATTTTTATAGCGATACCGTATCCCCAGAAGATTTTCCGCATAAATTGTCATCATCCCCAAAAACGCAGATACCCACATCCAAAAAATTGCTCCCGGTCCTCCTGCAATCAGCGCTGCCGCCACACCTGTGATATTCCCTGTTCCAAGTGTCGCTGCAAGCGCCGTACAAAAAGACTGAAACTGAGAGATAGAATGCTCTTCTTCGGTCCTGCGCACACGCCTGTCCCGAAACATCTCCCCCATTGTTTTTCCAAGCCAGATCCGCACCTTTGTAAACTGGAAAAATCCGGTGCGCACGGTAAACATCACTCCGACAAACAGAAAAACAGCGAGCATTCCCCGCCCCCAGATAAAACGGTTTACAACCGCATTGATTTCCTTTACATACTCCATAAAAAATCCCCCATATACTTGGCAATAATACCAAGTATATGAGGGATATGTTATAAAAAGTCCTACCGGATCTCCAATAGTTTCTGTTTCAGTTCATTTTCGATACGGTTCAATTCTGCTTCTGCCGTTCTTCTCTTTTCTTTTCCTTCCTGCTGAATCTTCATCACTTCATCCAGTGTAGAAATCAAAGATTCATTGGTTGCTTTCAGCGTCTCGATGTCGACAATGCCCCGCTCTGACTCTTTTGCAGTCTCCACCGTAGCAAGTTTGAGTTTTTCCGCATTCTTTCTCAATAATTCATTCGTCATATCAGTCACTTCCCGCTGAGCCTTTGCCGCACGAGAAGAATTTTCCACACCAATCGCCAAAACCATTTGACTTTTCCACAGTGGAATCGTATTTACCAACGTAGACTGAATCTTTTCAGACATCACCGTGTCATTGCTCTGCACAAGACGAATCTGCGGCGCCATCTGAAGCGAAATCGTCCGAGTCAGTTCCAGATCATGAATTTTCTTTTCAAACCGATTACACAGTGCATTCAGATCATTGACCGCCTGCGCATCTTCCGGCAGCCCTGACCGTGCAGCTTTCGCCTCCAGTTCAGGAAGCTCCGTCGTCGCAACATCCTGTAATTTTTTCTTCCCGGCTGCAATGTACATCGAAAGTTCTTTGAAATACGTTGTGTTCAATTCATACATCTTATCCAGCATGGCAATATCTTTCATAAGCTGTATCTGATGTCCTTCGAGCGCATCACAAATTCTATTCACATTCACTTCTGCCTTGTCATATTTCGCTTTCATATTGGCAAGCTTATTGCCGCCTTTTTTAAAGAATCCAAAAATCCCTTTTTCTTCCTCTTCCTCATCAAAGCTCTTAAGTTCCGTCACAACACCCGCAAGCATATCACCAACTTCGCCAAGATCCTTCGTCTTTACGTTCTCAAGTGCGCTTTCCGAAAAATCAGCAATCTTCTTCTGGGCCCCCGCTCCATACTGAAGAATTGCGTTGGAGCTTCTCAGATCGATCTTCGCCGCAAAATCCGCTACCATCTTTTTTTCTTCCGGTGTGAGCACGTCCAATTCCTCAACCTGCTCTTCTTTGACTTCCACGACTTCTTCTTTTGTCTCCCCAAACGGATCCAAGGTCAAAACCGGCGCTTCCTGCATCATCTCATTGATATCTTGTCCCATAAGCTTATGTCCTCCTACTATTTAAAATCTTTTTCTTTATATCCTTCTCTTGCGAGCATCATCTGCAGAACTGAAATATCCGTTGACACATCAAACGCAGCATCCTGAAACAAATCATCTAAAAGCTTTTCGAACGCAAGACTGATGGTATCGAGTGTATTCTCAATCTCCTGCATCGCATTCGTGATATTCTCCCCTTTTACTTCCAAAGCATCAAACTCACGGTACGCATTCACAAGCTTCAGTGTTGTCGGCATATAATAGTCCATAAACTTATCCATCTCTTTTTTCTGCTCCGGATGTTTTTTCACTGACTCAAAAATACGGCGCACAACCTGCTCCAATCTGTCTAACTTTTCAGAAATAACTTCACCCGGAATATCGTCATTCGCCTCACGGATTGTCCTGATATACTCATCTCCGGTACGAATCATCTCCAAAATCTCAGGTGACATCTTCTCTTCCTGTTCTTTTCTTTTCGCCTCTTCCATCTCCCTCTGCCGAAGCGATTCCTCCGCCTGCAGATAATAGTCATATGCAATCCGATTAATCATCAGGCACGTCTCCTGCTTGTCCATGTACGCTTCCCGAAACACTTGTTTCTGAATCATCTTTCGAAGATCTTTCCTCGTCTCTGTCTCTGACTGATTCGACTTTTCTGCCAATTCCTTAATCTCACAGAAACCTCTTCCATTCAAGATCTCCACGTACTTTCTAGCCCGTCTGTATCTCTTGCGATAATGATTTCCTGTCGCAGACAAAATGATTCCTGCAAGCATTGGAATCAAAAGCACTCCAGGCCCCAGAACGATCTCGGCAAGACTTGCTGTACCTATCATCTCTAAAAAGGTCTTTGTAACCAGCAGAGCGATAATCCCCACAGCCGAAACAATACTCAATATCGTTCCTGCCACAATGCGTGCTGTCCCTTTTTTGATCTTCGGCGCAAGCACCATATTGATCTGCTTTTTCCCTACCGGTCTTGCATAGTTTGTCTGATAGACATTGCTTTGCTGGTTGGTCTGCGCCTGCTTTTTCAGATTCTCAGCCTGTCTTTTCTGGCTCTCCTCATACTGCCTTCTCACTTTTTCCTTATATATTCTCGCCTCATCCAGCGCCTGATTCACCGTCTGGTTAATTGTCTGGTTCAGGCGATCATAATTCATCGACTCCACAGCGTTTTGCACCGTCTCTTGGATCTGTCTTCCAAGATTTGAAAAATCATTATCATACATATATCCGTCATATCCTTCCTGAATCATTCTTTCGCTTTTCCGGCAAAGCACACCGGCTTTGCCGGAGCAAACATTCCTCTACTTTCCAATCACCGTCTCAATCCTCTTTTTCAGAATCTCCTCACCGATGATCCCAGCCATCCTCATAACTTCATTTCCTTGTTTCATTATAACAAATGTCGGTACAATTTGGATACTATAATCTTTTGCAATTTCAGTTTCTTTTTCAATGTCTATTCTGACGACTTCCAGCTGTTCCTTATAGACCTCTTCTATCTCATCCACAACCGGCATCATCATATTACATTTCGGACACCAGTGCGCAAACAGAACAATCAGTGTAACCTGCATATGCCACCCTCCCGGACACTAGTGTACAGCTCGCCCTTATGGTTTACATCTTGCATTCAAGATGTCGCAGACCTCTTCAAACGAGCGTCTAATGCATTTTAGCTTACATGTCAGTTTCCTGTTATCATAGCAAAACTGACAAAACGAATGTTTCCACTTTCCTTTCCCCATAAGGTTCTCCTGTTCTATACACATACTTTCTATATAGAATATGCCGAAAGCTTCGAACTATTTCCTCGCTGCGATCAACTTATGGATCGGATTGCCAAGGCTTGAGAACTTCTGCTCGTATTCTGTCATAATATTCCCCACATTCATCTTTTCATCGTGATGCAGGTCATATGTATGTGCCAGCAATTTCCATCCTGCTTCCGCCACCTGTTCTAGGGAGAACTCAAACAGCTGGCTGTTATCTGTCTTAAATTCCACAACACCGTCTTGTGCCAGCACCTTGTCATACTGTCCAAAAAATCGAGTAGACGTAAGCCTTCTCCCGGCATGTCTTGCCTTCGGCCAAGGATCCGAAAAATTCAGGTAGATCTTTGCCACTTCGCCTTTTCCAAACACATCCGGCAGCGTGAAAGCATCCATACAGATAAAACGAATATTTTTCATATCACAAAATTCTTCTGTGTCGTATTTTTCCAATGCCCTCAGCAAAACACTCGAATATCGCTCGATTCCAATATAGTTTATCTGCGGATTCTGCTTGGCAAGATTCAAGAGAAACTGCCCTTTCCCCATTCCAATCTCAATGTGAATCGGGTTCTCATTTCCAAAGACCGTATGCCACTTCCCTTTTTGTTCTATCTCATTCTTTATTGCAACCGGATGGTTCTGAATCACATCATCTGCACCCGGAATATTTCTAAGTCTCATACTCTTGCACCTCATTCTTTTTTTCTCAGTATATCTCGTCGGAGATATATCGTCAATTTATAGTTGCATTATTTTCGCAAAACCCTTTTTTTATTTCTTCTACTGTGTTACATTATTCATATCAGCTTGCACAAAAGGAGGGTTCACAATGAATTCTATTATCAGCAAATTGTCAGAAATTGAGACAGCCGCTACAGCCATTGTAAAGCATGCCGAATCAGAAAAAGACAGGCTCGATCAAAAGATGCAAAAAGACCAACAAAGATTCGACGAAGATCTGGCTGCAAGCACAAAAGAAAAACTGGATGCAATCCAGCAAAATCTGACTTCTAAAATGAATACGCAGCTACAGCAGCTGCAGTCAGAAAGTGAGCGAACCATTCATTCACTCACAAGGGAATACGAAATCAAGCATGAGCAATACGCTCACGAAATATTGAAACGCATTACAGAGGTATAATTATGGGAAATCTACTATCATATAGTGGAATCGTAACAAAGATACATGCAATGCAGGCCAAGCTTTTAACAGATGACCACTTCCGGGAAATTGCACAATTGTGCAACGTTGCCGAGGTGGTCACTTATTTGAAGAAACTTCCCGCGTACGCAAAAGCCTTTGAAACTGTAGATGAGAATACACTTCACCGTGGAGATGTCGAGAAAATCCTCATCCAGTCCCTTTACAACGATTACTCCAAACTGTATCGTTTCTCGGGTCTGGAACACCAACGATTTTTAAGACTGTATCTCAAGCGCTATGAAGTTGATTTGATCAACTACTGTCTGCGAATTGTCTACAACCATTATGAGGAACCGTTTGATCTGAATCACAAAAAGCCGTTTTTTGACCGCTACTCCCAGATTTCAATCGACCGTCTGATTACTTCCAAGACCATGGAAGAATTAGTAGACAATCTGCAAGGCACAGAATATTACGCTCCACTGAAAATTTTACAGGAATCCGGGCAGCCCGTCGATCTGTTTGATTACGACCTCGCCCTCAACTTATATGAATTTACCTCCGTCTGGAAAGCGCGCAAAAAAACGCTCAAAGGATTGGAACTTAAGATTTTTACCCGCGACTGCGGAACGAAGATCGATTTGATTAATTTACAATGGATTTACCGTGCAAAAAAATACTATAACATGGATTCCATTCAGATTTACGCTTTTATCATTCCGGTTTATTTTCACATCAAACTTCCTGAGATAAAAACGTTGATCGAAAGCGAGTCATTGGACGAGTTCATGGAACTGCTCCGAAAGACTTATTACGGCAGACGGCAGCCCTTAGATCATGCATTTACCATTGAAAAGATGTATACGGACTGCCTGTCACGCCTGTACTCCACCGACCGCAGAGAACATCCGTATTCCATTGCTTCCATCAACTCCTATCTTTTCCAAAAAGAAGAGGAGCTAAGGAAGCTTACAACGGCATTGGAATGTATTCGCTATGGTCTGTCCGCTGGAGAAACATTAAAATATATAGGGGGTGTGAGACCACAATGATTGTAAAAATGAAATTTTTAAGTATCACCGGACCGAAAAATGACATTGACCGGGTAACGGATCTGTATTTCTCAAAATATGAGATTCAATTGGAAAATGCTCTTTCGGAATTAAAAACGGTCGATAACCTTCAGCCGTTTATCGAGATCAATCCATATAAAGATGCGCTGGAAAAGGCGAATCAGTTCGTCGGATATCTGTCTGACAAAGAATCTCTTCCGGAAGTTCCGCTTTCGATGGAGGAGCTGTTCCAGACAATCCGTACAGCAAACAACAACTATATGGATCTCAAAGAAAAAGAACAGAACCTGAAAGAGGAACAAGAAGCACTGCGAGACAAACTCAAAGTGATCGAACCGTTTTCAGGTCTCGAATGCAACATCCACGACGTGATGCAGTATCACTTTATCAAATTCCGTTTTGGGCGTGTTGCACTGAACTATTATCACAAAGTAGAAAAATATGTAAGCGAGGATCTTAATGTAATCTTTTTAGAGGGCGGAAGAGATACAAGCTACGTATACGGCGTATACTTCTCCTCCCGCTCCGATTCCGAACGCATCGACGCTATTTTAAAATCACTGCATTTTGAGCGTATTTTCCTGCCGGATGAGTATGATACCACGCCGACTGATGCGTGCCGCACACTGGAAAAAAGTATTCATTCGATTGAGAAAAAAATCCGGCATATCGACGAAGAGATTGCTGAGATTCTCTCAAAAGACAGCGCAAAACTTGTCTCGGCACAAAAACGTCTGCAGGTACTCGCCAAGAACTTTGATGTGCGAAAGCTTGCTGCCTGTGTGGAAGACAAACACGATAACTTCTTTATATTATGCGGATGGATGTCCGAGGCTGACATCAGTTCCTTCCTCGAAGACGTCAAGCACGATCCGAACCTGTTTGTAGTGGTGGAAGATGACCACGAGACCTATTTCGGGGAGCCTCCGACAAAGTTGAAGAACCCGAAGATCTTCAAGCCATTTGAGATGTTTATCCGTATGTACGGACTTCCGGCACACAATGAGATGGATCCGACGATTTTTCTCGCGCTGACTTACACCTTTATCTTCGGCGCCATGTTCGGAGATGTTGGCCAGGGACTCTGTCTCGCAATCGGGGGCGGACTGCTCTACAAATTCAAAAAAATTGATCTTGCGGGGGTCATCTCGCTTGCCGGTATCTTTTCCACCTTTTTCGGCTTTATGTTCGGAAGTGTATTTGGATTTGAAAATATCATCGAGGCAAAATGGCTGCATCCGATTTCAGCTATGACGAGCCTTCCGTTTGTCGGTCAACTGAACACCGTATTTATCGTTGCAATCGCATTTGGAATGGGAATCATTCTCCTGTCCATGATTTTCCAGATTATCAACTCCCTGCGGGCGCATGATTTAGAAAACGCATGGTTCTCACCGAACGGGGTCGCCGGACTGATTTTCTATGGCTCTGTCGTATTGGCGATTGTCTTGTTTATGACAGGTCACAAGATGCCTGCTAACATTTTGCTCGCCGTGCTTTTCGGTGTCCCGGTTCTGATGATGGTCTTCAAGGAACCGCTCGCAAAAAAACTTGAAAAGCGCACCGGAAAAACAGAAGGCGGAAAAGTCATGTTTTTTGTACAGGCATTCTTCGAATTATTCGAAACAATGCTCAGTTACTTTTCCAACACACTTTCTTTTGTGCGTATCGGCGCTTTTGCTGTCAGCCATGCAGCGATGATGGAAGTTGTACTTATGCTTGGCGGCGCCACACAAAACAGCAGTCCAAATTGGATCGTCATTGTAGCCGGCAACATATTTGTCTGCCTGATGGAAGGGCTTGTTGTCGGAATCCAGGTGTTAAGACTGGAATATTATGAAATGTTCAGCCGCTTTTATAAAGGAAGCGGACGCGAATTCAAACCATATAATCAGAAAAATGTATAAACTCAGGAGGTTTTCATTATGACTTTAACAGTAAAATTAACTCTTATCGTAACTTTAATCTTAAGCATCATTCTTCCTTTCGGATACTATCTGATCGGTGAGAAAAACAAAAAGCGCTACAAAAAGGCAATCGGCGTCAATATCTTCTTTTACTTTGGCGCTTTTGTAATTGCAGGCATTATGATGTTTGGCGGTTCTGCGCAGGCTGCTGATGCAGCTACAACTGCTGCTTCTACCGCCACAGGACTTGGGTATATCGCCGCCGCTCTCGTTACCGGTTTAGCATGTATCGGTGGTGGTATCGCTGTTGCCAGTGCTGCAAGCGCTGCTCTTGGAGCAGTCAGCGAAGACTCCAGCATTTTTGGTAAATCCTTAATTTTCGCAGGTCTTGCAGAAGGTGTTTGTCTCTACGGACTGATCATCTCCTTCATGATCTTAGGTAAATTGTAATTATGAAGATGTTTTTGATCAGTGATAATGTCGATACGTACACAGGAATGCGACTCGCAGGCGTAGACGGTGTTGTTGTACACGAACGAAGCGAGCTTCACGACGCCCTGCAGAAAGTTATGGATGACAAATCCATCGGTATCGTTTTGCTCACCGAAAAATTCGGGCGGGAATTTCCCGATCTTATCGATGAGATCAAGCTCAAACGAAAACTACCGCTGCTTGTCGAAATTCCTGACCGTCACGGAACCGGCCGTAAAAAAGACTTTATCACATCTTATGTAAATGAAGCCATCGGCTTAAAACTATAGTAAAAGAAGGTGAAATCTTGACAATCGAAGAAAAATTAAAGTATCTGCAGGATGCTTCCATGGAAGATGCCAGAGCAATGGGCAACGAGATTATAAGTGAACATCAGGAGGCTTTAGACCAGATACTAAAAGAGCATAAAGAGACTGCCATCCGTCAGGCGGAACTCACCTTAAAAACAGAGACCGCCAACGCCAGACAATCTTTAAATAAGGCCATGGCAAGAGCACAGATCGAACTCAAACGCGAACAGGGAAAATGCCAGACAGACTTAAAAAACCGCTTGTTCAAACGTGTTCTTGTACTTGTAAAAGAATATATGAAGACAGATGACTACAAAAAAATTCTGGAAAAACGCATTCAAAAATCACTGGATTTTGCAGATGGTGAAGAAATTCTGATCTACATCAATCCAAGTGATGCGCATTTGAAAGATGATTTAGAAGCAAAAACCGGCGCCTCCCTCACCGTAAGCCGAGAGGATTTTATCGGTGGGACACGTGCCGTCATGCAAAAACGACGTATTCTGATCGACTACTCGTTTAAATCAGCACTCTCGGAAGAATACGACAATTTCTTGTTTTTAGGAGGTGACAACTATGTTTAGAACCGGAACAATTTATGGAGTAAACGGTCCTGTCATCTATCTGAAAGGAAATACCGGATTTAAAATGTCAGAGATGGTCTATGTAGGGAAAGAAAGATTAGTCGGCGAAGTTATCGCACTTGATAAAGATAAGACAACCATTCAGGTCTTTGAGGAGACGACCGGGTTACGTCCGGGAGAGACTGTTGAGGCTACTGGAGATGCCATCTCCGTAACCCTCGCCCCGGGAATTCTCAATAATATATTTGACGGTATTGAACGTCCACTGGAACGCATCGCCGAAAATTCCGGTGCATTTATCAGTCGTGGTGTGAGTGTAGATTCGCTGGATAAAGAAAAAAAATGGAAGACACATCTGACGGTCTCTATCGGAGATTCCGTTCACGGAGGTGATATCATTGCCGAAGTGCCTGAGACAACGGCCATCGTGCACAAATGCATGGTGCCTCCACATATCAGCGGGATTATCACTAAAGTCATGCCGGATGGAGTGTACACAATTGATGAACCGCTCGTAACAGTCGAGCTAAGCTCCGGCGAGACGATCGACCTGACTATGACTCAGAAATGGCCGATTCGTGTTCCCCGTCCAACGCACCACCGTTTTCCTGCGTCCGTTCCGCTCATCACCGGACAGCGTATTCTTGATACGATGTTCCCGATCGCAAAAGGCGGCACCGCCTGTGTTCCTGGTGGATTTGGAACCGGAAAGACAATGACACAGCACCAGATCGCAAAATGGTCCGATGCCGACATCATCATCTACATTGGCTGTGGAGAACGTGGAAATGAGATGACACAGGTACTGGAAGAATTTACAAAACTGGTGGATCCTAAATCTGGCAATCCTCTGATGGACCGAACCACTTTGATCGCCAATACTTCCAACATGCCGGTGGCGGCCCGTGAAGCGAGCATCTACACCGGTCTCACACTTGCAGAATACTACCGTGATATGGGATATGATGTGGCAATCATGGCAGACTCCACATCTCGTTGGGCAGAAGCACTTCGAGAGCTCTCAGGACGTCTTGAAGAAATGCCTGCGGAAGAAGGTTTCCCTGCTTATCTGGCATCACGCTTATCTGCGTTTTACGAGCGTGCGGGCATGATGCACAACTTAAACGGAACTGACGGCTCTGTATCTATTATCGGAGCTGTATCACCACAGGGCGGCGACTTCTCTGAGCCGGTTACACAGAATACCAAACGTTTTGTCAGATGTTTCTGGGGGCTTGATAAGAGCCTTGCGTATGCGAGACATTTCCCGGCAATCCACTGGCTGACAAGCTACAGTGAATATCTGCTCGATCTCGCCCCATGGTATAACGAACACGTTTCGCCAAAGTTTGTCGACTACCGCAATCAGCTGATGGCTCTTTTGAATCAAGAGAGCAGCCTGATGGAAATCGTAAAATTAATCGGAAGCGATGTGCTGCCGGACGACCAGAAACTCGTTTTGGAAATTGCCAAAGTCATCCGACTGGGATTCCTTCAGCAAAACGCATTTCATGCAGACGACACTTGTGTCTCATTAGAAAAGCAGTTCAAGATGATGGAAGTTATCTTGTATTTATATCAGAAATCAAAAGCACTCATCACACTGAACATGCCGATTTCTGTTCTGAAAGAAGAAGATATTTTCGAAAAAGTCATTGCGATCAAATACGATGTGCCAAATGACAAACTCGAACTATTTGATGAATATATGAAAAAAATCGATGCATTCTATGACCGGATTATGGAAAAGAACGCATAAAGGAGGAGGATTTGTATGGCAATTGAATATTTAGGCTTAAGCAGCATCAACGGTCCTCTGATCGTGCTGGAGGGTGTACAGGATGCGTTCTTTGATGAGATCGTAGAATTTGTAGTAAACGGAAACGAGCGTAAGTTAGGTCGCATCATTGAGATTTACGAGGATAAAGCAGTTATTCAGGTATTTGAAGGGACTGAAAATATGTCTCTGCTCAACACCCACACAAAACTCACCGGACATCCGATGGAGATCGCCCTCTCACCGGATATGCTCGGAAGAACATTTAACGGAATCGGGCAGCCGATTGACGATCTCGGTCCGATTACCTCAACGTTGACAAGAGATATCAACGGACTTCCGCTTAACCCGGTAAAACGTGAATATCCTAGAAACTATATCCGCACCGGTATCTCTGCAATCGACGGTCTGACCACACTGATTCGAGGACAGAAGCTTCCGATTTTTTCCGGAAACGGTCTTCCACACGACCAGCTTGCCGCTCAGATTGTAAAACAGGCTTCTCTCGGGGATGATTCCGATGAAGAATTTGCTATTGTATTTGCTGCGATGGGTGTCAAACATGACGTTGCGGAATTTTTCCAGCGCACCTTTGAAGAAAGCGGTGTATCCGACCACGTAGTCATGTTCCTGAATCTGGCAAACGATCCGGTCGTGGAGCGTCTTATCACACCAAAAGTAGCGCTCACCGTCGCAGAATATCTGGCATTTGAGCAGAACAAACATATCCTTGTCATTCTCACAGATATGACATCCTTTGCGGAGGCGATGCGTGAAGTATCCTCCTCCAAAGGCGAGATTCCAAGCCGAAAAGGATTCCCGGGATATCTTTATAGTGAACTCGCGACAATCTATGAACGCGCAGGAATTGTGGCAGGCGTCAACGGTTCGGTGACACAGCTGCCGATTCTGACAATGCCAAACGACGATATCACACACCCGATTCCTGACTTGACAGGATATATTACTGAAGGGCAGATTGTACTTGACCGTGCGCTCCATGGACAGTCCATCTACCCGCCAATCAACATTTTACCGTCCCTTTCCCGTCTGATGAAAGACGGTATCGGAGAGGGATACACTCGCGCGGACCATCAGGATCTTGCCAACCAGCTCTTTTCATCCTACGCCAAAGTAGGAGAAGCGAGAAACCTTGCCTCTGTCATCGGTGAAGATGAACTCTCCCCGATCGACAAAAAATACCTTGCCTTCGGAAAGGAATTCGAAGAACGCTATATCGGTCAGGGGCTGGAGGAAAACCGTACAATCGAAGAGACACTTGACCTTGGATGGGAACTTTTAAAAATGCTTCCAAGAGAAGAATTAGATCGTATTGACACAAAAATTTTGGAACAATTTTATGATAATCGTTCAGACTCATAGAAAGGGGGCGTTCTTATGGATCCTCGCACATTTCCCACAAAAGGAAATCTGATTCTTGCAAAGAATTCTTTGGCTCTTGCCAATCAGGGGTACGAACTTATGGATAAGAAAAGAAACATTCTGATCCGCGAACTGATGGAACTGATCGATCAGGCAAAGGACATTCAGGAACAGATTGATTCCACCTTCACACATGCATATAAATGCCTGCAGCACGCCAATATTGAACACGGTATCAGTCTCGTATCCCAACTTGCCTATACCGTCCCAATTGAGGATTCTATCAAGATTAAAAGCCGAAGCATTATGGGAACGGAAATTCCACTTGTGGATTACACTCCGGATGAGAATCAGCCGACTTACTCTTTCAGTACAACTGATGAGTCAATCGACCGTGCACGCGAAGCATTTCGCAAAGTAAAAGAGCTTACGATCAAATTATCCATGATTGAGAATGCAGCCTACCGGCTTGCGACCAATATTAAAAAAACACAAAAGCGTGCAAACGCTCTGAAAAATATTACAATTCCGACCTATACCACTTTAGTATCTTCCATTTCCAATGCTTTGGAGGAAAAAGAACGTGAAGAATTCACACGATTAAAAGTGATAAAGCAGCGGAAAATATAATAGAATACACTATTCTATTCAAAAATGGAGCGAACTTTCTATTCACAAAGTTCACTCCATTTGCATGCTCCGCATATTTCTTTTCTCTTCCCCTGAAGTAAGATTCGTTCTGATACCAGTTTAGAAAAAGTATCCCAAGTCAAAACTGTACCTTCTTCCAAACCACAAAAAGAAAGCACTTTCTGATCATATGCCCGAACAAGATCCGGCGTATTACAGCTTCCATTTTCTAAATTGGGGCATTTCTCGCAGATAACATCTGCATGCGTAATAATTTGCAAAGAAGGATTCTCTTGCATCTGTTCTAAAATCTTTCCCATATGCGCCACAAACAAATCACTATATCCTTCTCCTTGAAAAAATGCAAGGCACATTCCATGATGTGCCCGCAATAAAATCGGTTGCTTTTCCATAATCTCTCACTTTTTCAACTTAAAACTCAAACACTGCAACACCATATGGCGGTAAATCATAAGCAAATGAAAATGGTCTTCCGTCACATTCTTTTTTCACACTCTTATAAATCTCAGGACGTACTTTTCCCTCTCCACCATATTTCTTTTCATCACTGTCCAAAATCAGCTTATACTGCTTTCTCCTTGGAACGCCAACACGATATTCCGTTCTTTCCATCGGAGTAAAATTACATACAAACAAAAGATTCTTCTTGCCGTCTTTAGAATGTCTGATAAAGCTGTAGATACTTCTCTCCGCATCATCTGCATTCACCCATTCAAATCCTTCCGGTGAACAGTCTAATTCATACATCGCCTTATTCTTTTTATACAAATGAAGCAAATCTTTTGTAAATTCCTGCAACTGTCTATGCCAGTCTTCTGCAAGAAGAAACCAGTCTAATTCACGCGCTTCACTCCATTCCTGAAGCTGAGCAAAATCCTGTCCCATAAACAACAGTTTTTTACCAACATGTCCCATCATAAACGCATATCCGACTTTCAGGTTGGCAAATTTATCAAATCCAAGCCCAGGCATCTTATTTAGCATAGAGCACTTCAGATGCACCACTTCATCATGCGACAATACAAGAACATATTTTTCGCTATACGCATAACTCATGGCAAATGTCATCTGATTGTGGCACCCTTTTCTAAAATAAGGATCCAGTTTCATATACTCTGTAAAATCATGCATCCAACCCATGTTCCATTTTAAACTAAATCCAAGTCCATCATATTCCGCTGGCGCTGTTACTTTTGGCCAAGCTGTAGATTCCTCGGCAATCATGACAACTCCCGGATTTCTTCCAAGAACCACTGAATTCAAATGCTTAAAAAATTCGATTGCTTCAAGATTTTCATTGCTGCCGTATTTATTTGGAACCCACTGACCTTTTTCTTTTCCATAGTCCAAGTACAGCATAGATGCAACTGCATCTACTCGCAAGCCATCTACATGATAATGCTCTATCCAAAACAGTGCATTTGCAATCAGGAAATTTTGAACTTCTGACTTTCCATAGTCAAAAACCTTTGTTCCCCAATCCGGATGTTCTCCCTTTCTCGGATCTGCATACTCAAAGGTCGGTGTTCCATCAAAATCAGCCAGTCCATGTGCGTCTTTCGGAAAATGCGCCGGCACCCAGTCAAGAATTACTCCAATCTTATTCTTATGGAAATAATCAATCATATACGCAAAATCTTCCGGTGTCCCGTATCTTGAAGTCGGGGCATAGTATCCTGTCACCTGATATCCCCAAGATCCGTCAAAAGGATACTCAGCAATACCCATCAGCTCAATATGTGTATATCCCATCTCTTTGATATACTCTGTAGCTGCTTTGGCAAACTCTCTATATGTATAGAATCCGTCATCCTCTCTGCCCGGATGCCGCTTCCATGAACCGATATGCGCCTCGTAAATTGACATCGGCTCTTTATGATGATCCCAAGTTAATCTCCGCTCCATCCACTTGCTGTCTGTCCATCTAAGAGCACTGATATCCGTCACTTTCGATGCATTCCCCGGTCTGAGTTCTGCATAATTGGCAAATGGGTCCGCTTTATAAATATGATCCCCTTTGTATGTTTGAATACAATACTTATACAGTGCTCCTTCCTGCACATCAGGAACAAAACATGTATAAATACCAAGTGGCTCTTCCCTCTTCATCGGGTTCTTGTCGGCATCCCAATCATTAAATTCGCCAACTACCGAGACTTTCTCCGCATGTGGCGCCCATACTGCAAAATAAACACCCTGTTTTTCACCATCATTTACAATGTGAGCTCCTAGTTTTTTATAAATCTCATAATGAGTTCCCTGACCAAACAAATAATGGTCTAATTCTCCGATTTCGTATGCTTTTGTTTTATTTTTTTCCGCCATACTTTCACCTTCCCAGTTTATTTGGTATATACGTCTATTATACTTTAGCCACACATAAAAAGAAAGAGTTTTGTCACCAAAACTCTTTCTTCTTATTATCTAAAATCCTGTTCCTGCAAAACAATTCTTGAAGACTTGTTTTTCTTCTTACCAAATAATTTCTTTAGGAAACGTTTAAATGTCATTTTCTGAGAATGTGCAATCGCATCATCCATGATTTCTTTTACATCCGCAACTGTAACAATGCTCTCTTCTCTTTGCATAAGATCAATCCTGCTATATAATGCCAAAATTCCCATCTCATCAATCTTATATCCATTTTCTTTTGCATAAGTCTGAGCGAATGTTACCAGCTCATCATTGATAAATACCGGCAGTTCCAATCTGGACGTAAATTTTTTCTTAAAGTCCGGATATAATGCCAACATCTTATCAAGTGGTCTGCGCTCTTCCTCTAAAACTACAAGTAATTCTCCAGTCTGTTCTTCCATAAGATCATTCAGCTCTAAAACTGTCTTTTTATTCAGTTTCGATGCACGCTCAATGATAATCGCTCCACCATGCAGCTTCTCAATAATATGTGAAACATCTTTCTTATTCAATGATTCCGCTGTGACAATTCCAACTTTCCCTTGTTTCAGCTTTCTGTTCTTTTGAATTGCCTTCACAATGTCTACCGCCAAAACTGTCTTTCCAGAGCCTTTGCGCCCTACAACAAGCAAGTTGGCTGTTCGAGATGTTCCATATCTCGTTCTGCATCTCTTGTCGTTCTCCAATACATCTACAATCTGCTCACTCATGCCGTGAACAGGAACAAAATAAGAGAATAATTTTTTCTGTTCTTCTGTCAGACCCGCTTTAATTCCAATCTCACTTTGCGCTTCCAGATCATAGCGTCCCTGCACGATAAAAGCAGTATCAAATGGTGAAGACGGCTCCGGACGTCTCTGTTCTTCTTTTTCCAAAGGCTCCTCTACTACTGTGTCATTCATCAAAGCTTTGGCAGAAATTGCAATCGCTTGTGTGTCTCCAAGCTTAATTCCTTCTGATTCCTCAATCTCTTCGATTTCTTCAATCTCTTCAAAATCTTCTGATTCTACTTCTTCAAAAGCTTCCTCGTCAAAACTTTCTTCATCAAACGGATCTTCCTCTACTTCTTCTGGTTCTGCTTTCTCTTCTTCCTGAACTGATTCTTCTGCCGATTCCTCGATTGGTTCCTCTTCCTTCGTTTCCACTGTTTCGACTGTTTCTTCCTCCATTGTTTCCAATGGTTCAACAGCTTCTTCCTCCGGCACTTCCACTTTCTCGCGCCTTGCCTTATTCTGCTTAATCTCAGCCGCTTCAGCTTCCAGTTCTTCCATCAACTGTCTGATATCATCTGGAAGAATACTTTCTTCTTCCACTTTTTGAGATTCCAGTTTCTCTTTGTCCCGTCTTGCTCTTTCTTGTTCTTCTTGAATTAATTGAGCATTTTCTTTTTGTTTCTCTTCCCAATTCTGTAGAATCTCTTCCACGCTCATTTTAGAACTTTGAGAAAAAATTTCTTTGCTCACATCTTCATCTTCTGTTTCATCCAGCACTTGTGGCTCCTCGCTTGCTTCCGCCTCTTCCTCTGCTGGTACTTCCTCGATAATGTCTGTCTCTTCCTCTGCTGGGGCTTCCTCGATAGTCTCTGCCTCTTCCTCTGCTGGAGCTTCTTCGATAATCTCTGTCTCTTCCTCTGCTGGAGTTTCTTCGATAGTCTCTGCCTCTTCCTCTGCTGGGGCTTCCTCGATAGTCTCTGCCTCTTCCTCTGCTGGAGCCTCCTCGATAGTCTCTGCCTCTTCCTCAACTGACTCTTCTTCTGCTACCGGTGTCTCTTCTATTTTTTCTGCTTCTTCTGCAGAAACTGCTTCCACTTTCGTTGTATTCTCTAGTGAAATCGCTGCATTCACTTCATCAACTTTCATTTCCACAGTCGGTTCTTCCACATTTTCAACTTTCTCTTCTTTCTTTTCGGCAACTGGCTCCACCTTTTTTACTGGTTTCTTTTCATCATTTCTATGATTATATTTCTCCTGCTGCAAAGGTGTCAAAGGTTTATATTTCATCTTTAATTCCATAGCCTGATATACATACTTTCCTTCACTGAACCATAGAATTAAATCATCACATTCTTCCAGGCATTCCGCCACCATACCCGCTTCGTGGTACAATTTCGCCAATTCATATGCCCATTTTTCCACATACTCGGCTTTTTTAAACTCTTCCAACGCTTCAATCTGCTGTGATAACGGTGCATTTTGGCTTTTCAAAATCTTATATCTCAAAATATATTGATTCGGATCTTTTGGAGCCATGGCAATAAACTCTTCATAACAGTCTGTTGCCTCTCTTACATCGTTCAATTTTAATGCCAGTGTTCCAAGACGATATACAATCTTTCTGCTTCCCGGAGCTCTGTCATATGCTATAAATAAAATCTCCCTACTCTTCTCATATTCTCCATTATACTCATAAATCTCACTTGCTGTACAAAGCATCGCTGCATTCTTAGCCTTACGCCAATCGATACTGTCTGCTATCTCCATCGCTTTTTTATATGATTTTTGTTCCATATACTCAAGCATCTGCTCTGTTCTTACTCGATATTCGTATTTATCCAAAGTATTCACCCCTATTATTATTTCTATGACCTTTCTATCTAGTCGAATTTTAGCTTTCTATATTCTGTTTTATTTTATCACAGGAGATAACCAATGTCAAAAAGATGTAACAAAAACGTAATAAAAATAAGGTTATCTTAAACTTCTATAAGATAACCTTATTCTGTATTTTATTGTTATTTTTTTATTTATTATTTCGGAGGAATATATCAATTATAAAACCTGTTGCCTTTTTTCACTTTATATGCAATTTATAACTCAAAGTTTCGATTATTCTTATTCTCTAATCCTAATCTGTTTTTCTGATGTTTCTTTACACATCTTATAACTGCTTTGAAGCTATGTGGTATTCCTCTTTTCAATATGTCTGCAAATATTTAATCTTCTGCTCCAGATGTTCTACTCTCCGAATAAATTCTTCTACTTGCTCTCTTTCTCTGGATTATACTCTATGGTAAAGGCTTTCATCACAGGTTCTTACATTTGCCATACCACCAACATATTGAATTGTAAATTCCGAACTATCCATTGGACTAAGCCTCCTTCTTTCTCCTATTTTCAGAAAATCTGTTTCTTTCAAGCTTTCTTACTTAAAAATCCTAATTCCCATCTCAGATTCTCTTTTCACCCCTCTTTTTATTTCCTTTCTCGTCAGATATAAAACGGATTTCAAAATTCTTTCTTACTTGAGAATATTAAATTTTACTTTCAGAAATTCTTCTTTTAGAAACCTTTTTGTTTTCTGAATCTCTTTTGTTTTGTTGAGTTTATAATAACACCACAGTCTTTATTTGTCAATACTATTTTTCTAAAATATTTATATTTTTCCATTTTTATATATGTGCCATTTAATTATCTGAATATTTTATATTTTCAAGAAAATATATACTCATAAATCAAGCTTTTCAAACACATCCTGTCTCTTGCGTACCTTCGAAAAATCTGTTTTTTGTTCTGCCAGTACCTTCCCTGCTCTCCCTTTTCTTTTGAAACAGGTTCTGAAAATTCTTTGTATCCACGCAACCGGAAGGAATATCGGATACTTTTCTAAATATTTATACTGCAATTTAATCGTTTCATACGGAAGAAAAATCGCAGTAAGCCATACCTTCACCTGTCCTATCCACACTTTTCTATCGGAAGACGCCACATTTTGAATCCAATAGTTTTCCATAGTCCCATAAATTCCGCTATCAACCATCAATTCTGTCAGCTGGTCATAGAACGCATCGCTTTGCCCTTTTTCAAACCAAATATTCGCAAGTTTCTCCATATGATGTAAAAACGCTTTCAGACCTACTTTAGCAAGTTCCGTTTCAACATAATCCCAATCCATCTGATCTTTCATTTTCTTCTCAAACTGCCAAATATCAACAATGGAGCGAATTCCACTTCCGCCATTTTGAAAATGTTTGGCCATATGAACAATCACATAGACATAAAAATCCTCCCAGCTGTATTGCTGTATATATTTTTTCCCTTTCTCTGGTTTTGCTTTCTCCCAAGGATTTTTATAATACGAAGCAAACTGGCTGTTCTGTCCCACCAGACAATAGTGCATCTCAATATTCATAAACGGCTTTCGGAAATACACATGATGGTGATCGTCCCGATGATCACAATAATATCCAAGTTGCTGCAGAATCTCTTCTACTTCCTTTTCCTGCTCCAGTCGAAACAAAAGATCAAGATCCGCCATCATTCGCAGATCTGTCTTTGGATAACATTGCTTTAAAAAAATTCCTTTCAAGGGAATACAATAAATACCATTCGCCTCAAAAGCCTGCAAAAGCTCCTCTAAAGAAAAATGTTGTACCGTATCTCTTGCAGTTTCCATCTGCCATGCCTGCTCATACTTTTTTCGAACCTCCTGAGGAATTTGTTCCTTTCCCGAAATCTTATCTATTCCATGAGCCACAACCGCCTCAATCTTGTGAAATTTACAAATTCGATATAGCTTTTCCCAGTCCACGCCCTCATGTATCGTTGGCACTTCCCCTCCGGCAAGACTATATCGTATAATTTCAAACAGGTATCTGCACGCTTCTGCTCTACTCATAATCCACCTCTTTAAACTTTCTATTTTCAATCCGCACTGCCCGATCACAGCACTGTACTCCAGCCGCAGTGTGAGAAATACAAATAATTGTCTTTGTATTCATCTTTTTCAAATTCTGCAGTACATTCCATTCTGTCTCTTTATCCAAAGATGCAGTGCACTCATCCAACAAAAGAATTGGGGCATCATCCAAAATCGCACGTGCTATCGCAATCCGTTGAATCTGTCCCATAGAAAGACCTTCTCCACGCTCCGATAAAACAGTATCCAGTCCATTTGGCAATGTTTCAATATAATCCCATATGCAAGCTGCCCTTGCAGCTCTTTGAATTTCTTCATCCGTCACTTTCGGATTACAGAATGTAATATTTTCCCGTATTGTTCCTGACATAATCATATTCCCTTGCGGAACATAAGAGAATACAGTTCGCGTTCCCGCATCAATCTCCACTTTGCCGCATTCAGTTTCAAAATACAACTTACCACTGTCGCAAGGCATCAGATGCAAAAGCAGCTTCATAAGCGTGCTTTTTCCAATCCCCGACTCGCCTACGATTGCAATCAAATCTCCTTTCTGCACACGCAGAGACGTATTTTCGAGAACAGGTTCACCACCCGCATATGAAAAAGTAACTTTCTCTGCCACAATCGCATGAAACTCCTTATAGAACTTTTGGGCATCCAAAATTTTTGACTCCGCCTGCTCATCCGCCATCGCTTCCAACTCCATAAGTCGTTCTGCTGAAGCCTGCATACTGTAATATTGAGGTATTAAGCCGGAAACGTTTCGAAATGGTGCTTTGATCTGTTGAATAATCTGTAAAAACGCAGTCAACGTACCAAATGTCATGGTTCCAACAGAGATTTGTAATGCTCCCCACGCAAGCGCTGCATAATACCCTGCTGTGAACAACACATATACCATCGTATTTGCCAGATTACTGATTGTATTTCTTTTAATCCGCACTTTATAATTATCCTTTTGAAATTCATCCAATTTACCACCAACAGCATGCTCATTCACAAAAGATTTAATAACAATCAAGTTCTCCAAACACTCCTGCATATAGGAACGCACAATGCCATTCGTCCTTTGCACTTCTTTATGCAAATACTTGAAATGTCTGCTGTAAATTCTGCTGAATACACAGACAAGCCCGCCAATCAAAAGCACCAATCCTGTAAAACGCGCATCAATAGAAAACAAAACAAATAAGCCCGCCGCAATTTTCGTCAGCATAGAAATAGCTTGCGGAATCAATGACACAACTCCACCGACCACAATATCTACATCACTTGTCAATCGATTAAGTATCTCCCCGGAATGGATTTTACTGACTTCCTGATATTGTTTTTTCAAAATCATAGAAAAAACACCTTGTTTGATACGCATCTCAATTTTAGTAGTGACACGAATTCTCAGATTACTGCTTGCAATGTTCAGAACTGCCTGCAATAAAATCAGCATAACAAGAAAAAGCACTTGAAGCCACACACTTCCTTCTCTGCTTCCGGTTGCAATATCAAGAAGGCAGCTTGACACCAGCGCAAGCAAAATGAAACTTCCCGCAATCAGTCCGCTAAATACTGCCAACAAAAGAATCCATCCTAACGAACTCCTACTATAACTATATATCCATTGAAGAGAGGATATTTTTTTCTTTTCCATCTTTATTCTTCCAAAACTCCCACTTCTCTTAATTTAGCCAAAAAGGCATCCAAACTTTTCTTTGCCTGTTCGTATTCAATTTCATACATTTCCATCATGGACTGCAGCATTTTCCCCTCATCAGTCTCCTCTTTCAAGAGATCCCATAACTCTCCGCCCGTCTCATTCAAATTAATCATTCCATGAAATGCTTTCGCAGCCTCTCCAACCGGCACAACAACTGCACGATCTCCAACTTGACGTTTTAAAAATCCTTCTTTTACTCTCATCTTTTTGTCCTCCAATCTCTTTTTTCTATTATGATGCTATTTCTGCAAAATAGCAAGCGCAACCCCTTATTATGCATTTTTCAAAGCTTCATATGCTACCTCTACTGCTTCAAAAGAAATATTACATTTCAATACAAAAAATGGGAGTTCCCGAACCATACGATCTACAAGTTCCATGAAACGCATCAATGTTTCCGGGTTTTGAGGCAAAAACAATTGATGGAACAAACGATCCACAACTTCTTTATCATCAATATTCCTGATTTCATTTTTCTCACCACGCTCTATAAAGCAGATAGATTGAATTGGCGCACATTTGGGCGCTCCAAATTTCTCTTTTCCCATCCACGGCGTTCCGTATGCATACCAGTTCCCGTTTTTATATCTGATGATCGGTTTATCCCCGTTGATGTAACTTGCTCTTCCTTCAAAATATTCCAGCCAAAGTTTCGTATGTGTTGTCTTCCCCACACCGCTTTTTGCTGTAAACACATAAGCTTTCCCATCCAGTTCTATCACAGCCCCATGCATAACAAACGCCGAAAATGCAATCAGTTTTTTGGCAATCGAACGATAAATGCACACACTTTCACACATTCCTCTTGTAACTCCATCCGACAAAAATTCTTTATATTCCGTTTCTATTTCCTCGTCTGAAACCTCTACTTCCAGATCTGCCGCCCGCCTGCTTTTATCTGCCCACGCTTCACACTGCCGCTCAATATATGAATATTTGTAATTGATCTTAATACTCAAATCTGCCACTCTTATCTGTAAACTTTTCTTTTCCATATTCCTCTTATATCCCTTGATTTCCTATGATATTTTTTATCCGATATTAAATTCTTCCAATAATTTTTTCCGGTAATTTTCATCAATTGTTGCTTTCATAATCTCCTCTTGTCTTCCAAGTTGTATTAACGTAGCATATAGAGCGTTGATTCCTTCTATTTCCTGTACTCTCTTCTCTACTTCTTCCTGTACTCTCTTCTCTACTTCTTCCTGTACTCTCTTCTCCACTTCCGCCTGCACTTTTTCTTCTACTCTTGCCTGTACTCTCTTCTCCACTTCCGCCTGTACTTTTTCTTCTACTCTTGCCTGTACCCTCTTCTCCACTTCTGTCTGCACTTTTTCCTCAATTCTCTGCTCCAACTTGTCCCCCATAATTTCCATCAATGCATCACATACCATACTATCATCCTCCATAAATTTCTCTTCATTTGCTCGCACGATAATATTCATCGCCGACTGATACCATGTATTCTCGCTGTGTTTTCTGTAATCCTTCACCAAATCTTCCAGCATCTCTTGACTTTCTAATTTGCTTGTCAAACCACGCAGCCAAAGATTTTCTTTTGGTGATAATTGACTTCCGACCACAATTTGAATCGGAATAAAATCACCGCGCACATAATAAATTCCGTCTTCCTGCTTCTCCACCTGATATCCTCTGACTTCTCTCAAATGCTTGATCAATTTTCTTGGATATCCTAACCCAAATAACGTGATTGTCACTTCACTGATTGGTATCTCGTCAGTTGTACCGGTGTCCGACTTATAAAAACACGCATATCCGTATATCTTATAAAAGGTATCTATACTGATATAATCTGTCGGACTTTTATATTCCACCAGATTGTACTTTTGAAAAATACGTCCGATATTTTTCTGAACCTTATGTTTCTGCTCGTTTTTAATTACAAGCACATCAATCGACATTGGTTTTGTCGAAAGCTGATGCTCATCCTCAAAGATCAGATATTTTGCTTCCTCCTGCAGTTCAATCTGAGCCGTCGCATAAAACGCAGGATGCCATTGCAGATACTCCTCTTTCTGCGTCTTTTCTTTTGTCTTACTCATATAAAACCTCCTCTTATGAAATTGTTCAGGAGATTTCCTTCTTCGAAAACTCCTGCTTGTAAATTTGTAATTTGAAAGCATGAATTTTCTGAAAGGACAGATTTTTTTTAATCCGCTATATGAAATGTATTAGATGCCGGCCAAAACCGGCTAGATAAATAGAAAATAGAATGCTTTTTTTCATCATAACATTGAATTCTTTGACTTGCAATGAGTTTTTAATTTCCTTTTAATCCTTGAAAACAAGTTCTTCATCCGAAGTACAATCACTCGCACCCAAAAGAAATCACACCATAGATGCACATATAATCGGTACTTTGGGTCTCTCACTGAAATATGTTTCTCACCGCGGTAAAATTCTGTGACAACACCTAATATCCATTCCTGTGGCACCGGATATTCTTTCCACCAACGATTGTCTCCGCAAATTACATATCCATCTTTTTTCACATGCAAAATACGATGCAACACGTATTTCCCATCCGGTCTCCTATAAAGCGGAAGATCATATCTCTTCAACTTCCCCGAAACCGGCTTAATAATAACCGTGTCTTTTCGATTCCGTAACATTGGCTCCATACTGTCTCCCACCGTAGTGGAAACACAGGTCTTCCCTTCTCTTAATTCCTGTTCTAAAGTTGTGTCTCGCATATCTTCCCCCATAGTTTAATTATAAATGATTGAAAAAGGGCGTTAGAAACGCCCTTTTTATAAACTATTATGTTCTTTTACATTGGAAACTCGCTATGCCCAAGGATCTTTCATGTCATCGCTATCAGTATCCTCTACATCACCATTACCTGATGTAGTTATGATATCTTCCATTCCAAATTTAATAACTTCCAACTCTGGCTCTAAAAATTCTTTTCTCATCCTAATCATTCTCCTTTTATTGAATTACTTTGCACGATGTCACTTCGCTATATAAAGTATGCTCCACTCCATCTTTATCTGTGTATCTTACATATCCTTTTCCATACCATGTAGTATCTCTTGTACTCTTCATACTACATGTATAGTTTCCGATTAATCCAGTTGTCTTAGCCGTACCTTTCACAGTTCTTTCTGCACCAATCACAAATCCTTCATTACCTAATTTACTCCATCCCGTGCTATCTGTCATGATAATTCCATGTTCAATCACTTTGCTGCCAGCTGGCAAAGAACGTTTTGCAGTAAAAACAGCTTTACTAGTTGCTACATCATAATAAGACGTACACATAATCGTAGCTTCTTGTTCTACCACTTCATCTTTCGCTACATATTTTGCTTCTACTGTCGTGTCACCATAAACTATAAATGTATATGATTCTTTATAAGAAATTGGTGTTCCATTTACTGTCCAATGTGAGAACTTCTGACCTTCCGGCGCTGGTTTTGCAACTACTGTCACTTGATCTCCAGCCTCGCAGTATTTTGTTTCTGTTGTTCCGTTGTTATTGATTGTAACAACAAACTTAGCTTGCAATCCTTCAATTGCTGCCTTTAATGATTCTGTTGCAATATTAACTTCTTCTATTGTCGCATCTGCTTTTACATTAACATCTACTGCATACTCATAAGCTTCTGTGAAATCTGCAAGTGACTCTGCTGTATATTTTACTTCAAAATCCTCTTCTTCCATTTTTTCATCCGCAGCAGCAATTGCTTGCCCTAATGCTGCTTTATCTGCTGTTACAGTTACAATACAGCTATCTGTGATAGTATCATCTGCTTTAGATTTTACTGTAATCTCAGTTTCTCCAACGCCTACTGCTTCGATCTCACCATTTTCATTTACTGTAGCAACACTATCATCTTCCGATTCCCATACAACTTCCTTATTTGTCGCGTTCGTCGGATTAAACGTTGGTGTTAATGTTGCTTTTTCTCCTGTCTTAAGTGACAAACTTTCTTTATCTAATGTGATATCTGCAACTGCTACTGAATCATACACTTTCGCATTTGCCCAACAAGTATGTAGCGTTGCATTCCCTTCTTTATTTCTACATTCTAATTTTAAATATTTCACATCGTCAGGAATATTAATATCAATGTGTTCTGCCCCTGTTCTTGGCGTTAGTGTTTCATTAGAATATAACTCTGTATAAGTAGTATTATCAGCGCTTCCTGATACAACGAAATGTGCCTTTTCATCTGCACCAACTGCTTTTTTACCGTCAGTACCATCTACATGATGAGAACATGCACCAATTTCAGCCACAAACTTTTTATAGCCCTCTACATTATAAACAATTGTTGATGGCTCATGAGCTCCAATACCTTTTGTATATGTATCGACTGTTCCGGCTTTATTTTTCAATTTGATTTTAATATCTTGATCCGGACATTGATCTTTCACAATTCCATGCCAGCCACTAGTTCCTGATTCTTGTGTCATATCAGAGAGATATCTTCCTGTTCCAACTGAATCAGAAAATTTATACTCTAAATTTTCCAATTGAGTTAAAACATTTTTCAAATCTTCGTCTGTTGCGCTCTCACTGTTCAACAATTCTTCAGCTTGTTGTTTTAACACATCATATTGGCTGCTGTCATATACTTTTCCGGATGTTTCATCACCTTCACGTACATTCAATGCCATGATGGAATCCATTTCTTCGACCTTATCTTGCAATGCTTCTCTATGAGGTTTCAAGACACTAATCTCTGCTCCGGAAATATGTCGATTCCACTGAAGCCCCGCTGAATGTGTCACAGTCAGCTTAATTTTCTTTACATTTTCGATTTCATTCTCAAATACAAGTTCTTTTTCTGCTTTATGTTCGCTTGTCCAAGTCGATTGACTAGCGTCCGGATATTCATTCTGAAATATCTCCGGCACATTCTCCCAATCCGTGCTTCCTTCTTTTTGTACTTGAACAGAGAATTCTCTAATCGCACCGTTTCCATAACTATCCTGTCTCGGAAGATATGTAACCCCTTGCACACTTTCCGGGTTATTAAGTGTTATCGTAATTGTATTATTTCCCGTAAATGTACCGTCAGAAACTATTGGCTGTTTATTTCCTTCATAAGCAGAGTGGTAATAAGAACTAGTCACACCATCCACTACATTCACTGCTCTACCTGTTCCCCGAGATGCTCCACCTGTGCTTGCGCCTTCCGAAGCCGCCTCTGTATCAGCTATTGCTGATAACTCTTTGAATGGAACCTTTCGATACCCCGATTCACTAACCAATGCATTCCATGTCCAGTCTGCTGCCGCATCTGTTGACATTACATTCACAGGAAGATTCATTCCTGTTACTGTCATTGCACCTGCACAAAGAAGAGCAAGCGCTTGTTTCATTTTCTTTGATTTCATAACGTTCTCCTTCTCCTTTTACTAACTTAGAAAATATCTGTATTCACACTGCATAGATAACCCATACTTCTTTTTCTATGCCTGAATGACCTATCTACTTTCCAAGCCACCTCTTTTTCAAGATTTTAAATACGCACTATTTTTAGTAATTTTCTCCATGTCGAACGTATTAAACACTTAAATATTAAACCTTTTTAATAACCATGTCAAGTGTTGCAATCACAGTTTTTATCACTTTTCACCCATAAAATTAAATTTATCGATATTTTTTGCGCGTTTCGTACAATATTTTCTTGTTACTCAACAAAAAAGACACTTTCTTGTTATGAATTTAACAAAAAAATGTCTTTTTATGCATTCTACAATATAAGATCGTCTACTTTTTCAAAGTCCGCAAGCCGATAAGACTCTATTTGGTTTCCGTCAATCAGATAAAATGTGTCTTGAAGATAAACTCCTCGAACATGCCATGCATATTTTCCTGTCGTTTCCTGCATTTTACAGGTGAACCCATGTACCCGGTCATATCCGTATATATGATATGTCTCCCTTTCCCCATATGTGAAGAATCCAATTAGATTTTTCTCCGCATCTGCCAGCACGGATTTATAATCTTCGAATGCAGTACTGTAATAACTATCTTTTAAAACAATCTTGTCAATCTCTTTGACATTAGAAGGATCCGAAATATCAAACATCGAAAGTTTTACCCGCCTGTCCTTCTCGTCATTTCCATCGTCTTCCATGCCGATTCCAAGCAGCAAGCCGTCTCCATATGGATGCAGATATTCTGAAAATCCCGGAATCTTTAGTTCTCCTATAATCTTTGGATTTGCCGGGTCTGATAAATCAACAGAAAAAAGTGGATCCGTCTCTCGATATGTCACAAAATACCCGATATCTCCCATAAAACGCGCTGAATAGATTCGTTCATCTTTCGCCAGATTTTCTATTTTCCCAGTCTCTTCCAGCTTCTCATCTAACACATAGACCGCATTCGTTCGATCCACTGTTGTGACCAATCTGAGATATCCATTATATTCATCGATACTGAAACTGTCATTCAGATAACCGTTTACCCGTGTCTTCGCCACCCCGGTCAATTTCCCTTCTCCATAGGAGAATTTTCGTATCTCGGTAGTTCTTCCACCGTCTTCCTCCCAAATCGTTTCATATAGATAAATATTTTCCGCGCTCGCATAGCACAAACCTTGATCCGACAAAATACCTATGGAATCTGTCGTTTCACTTGGATTTTGAATATCTATCGCCGTGATCACAGTATAGTTTCTCGCGCTTTCTGTATCTGGCATACAGATTTTATCGAGAGAAAGCAGTTCCTCATTCACGCAAGGAATATACTGTTCTTTTCTCTCTTCTTCCGGATTGTTGACTGAATATTGGCTGAATACATACAGATAGCCGTTGTTTAGACGTGAGGTACTATAACCTCCACTCTGCAAACATTTCCCAATTTCCTTAGGTTGTCTTTTATCAGAGATATCGTACACTATACTCTTTGTATCACATACACTCTCAACTGCATATTCATACTCTGTTCTATAAATCGCATCCCCTGCCGGATAAATCTCTTCGCTTTCTGTTCCAAGTATGATCAAATAAGAATTTTCCACATAGATTTCTGATATACAAAACTCCCCTTCGAGTGTGATCTCTGTGATCTGTTCCAGTTTATTCCCTTCCGTATCCACAATTCCAATCCCATTGCCTTCTTCTTTCACGACATATAGATAACGTCCATCTGTTTTGACAATATCCCCTTCATCTACATTCTCTGTTCTCGTATTGGTCTTTGAATAACTGCTTTCCGTGTTTTTGCTGTTCTCCACAGAAGCCTCCGGAGTCCCTTTTGCTTCCTCCTCTAGTGCAATCTCATGTCCATAACGCTGTCCTGGTCCTTTGACCAACTGATAAATCTCCTCATAAGAGTTTGCCATTTGAAGCTTGTCGCTTTTATGTACCTTTTCTACAATCGGACTGATGATCTTATTTCTTGGGGTATTCCCTTCATTCGTTTGGATATATGCTATCCCAAGTATTCCAAGGCAGGCTGCCGCCGCCAATGCATAGCGGTATCTTTTTCTTCGTTCTCTTTTTTGACGTTTCATTATCTGTTCTTCCACCGCACTCGGTCTCAACCGTTCTGGAATCTCAATATTTTCTGTCTGCCGTCTGATGCTGTCCATGATTTCTTTTTCATGTTGTTCCATATCGATACTCCTTCCTACCGGTATAAATATAGAGTACCAAAAATTGCAAAGTGTTGCATGAAGATTATTTTTTCATACACAAAGAGAGAGCGTGCTGCTCTCTCCCGTTACAAAATACTATTCAATTTTGTCATCGTTCTTAGCAATGCATCTTTCGCATTCTTCCAAGGCTCATCTTTAAATCGATAATCAAATTTATCGATAAACCAACCTAAGTCTTCATGTACACGTTTCATATTTTCCAGATACATTCGGTTCAATTCCGCTATAAAAGACTCTAGCATCTCTCCTCGCAGTCGTTCCGGCGCCATCTCATACAACATTCCATAATGCTTCGTACAAAATCCTTTTGATGATTGAAACAATTTGCGAAACTCTTCTTCTCTCTTGTAAAGGTAGAAAATTGTTCCTAAATAATTTTGAAATGTGCTTTCAATCTTATCACATACAAAGCAGGAATGTTCCAACCCTTTCACATAACTCAAAAGTTCGGAAGGCTCTGACTTTCTCTTAAAAAGAGAAGCTGCCTTTACAGATTCATTTTGTTTTGCTTCTATCTCTTTCATAGATTTTTCCATATGTGTCTTTAACATCAGAGCAAGTCCGAGGCGGTCTGGCATTTCTTTCAACATTGCAACATGTTTCGCACAAAATCCTACCTTGTCACTTTCCAGTCTGCAGTCATCTGTCATATATGTGGAAGGACGAAGTGTATATTCTAACGCTTCCTGCTCCAGTTTTTTATATATGTTACAAAGAGGACATTCACAGTCCTCTTTGAACGCATCATTTACAGGTATCGTATATAATTTTTCTTTCACGCTTATCCTCTATAATAGTTGATCAGACATCCTTTTAAAATGATCTCTCTCTCGTTATCTGTCAGATCGCCTAACTTCAACGTAATCTCTTTTAATTCTTCTCCGACTACATATGCTTTCACAGCATCCGTCTTATCTTCCACTGCTTTTCTCACATCCGGCACGAAGATATAGTCCCCGTTTTTGAAACTTAACTCTGTATCTTTTTCTTCTGTGATAAACGGGAGCATACCCCAGTTGATCAAGTTCGAGCGATAACGTTTTGTCGCATATTCATTTGCGATATTTGCCCATCCTCCAAGTACTTTCTGGCAGGACGCTGCCTGTTCACGCGCAGAACCATCTCCCGGTTTCACCGCGAAGATTGTACTTCCGACACCGATGTTGCCTTCGCCCACTTCAGGATAAGATGCACGGATTGTCTCCATAACCGGTTTTAATTCTTCCAGCACTTCTAATGGACACTGATTTGCCTCGATTGCTTTCTGTGCTTTCTGCACTTCTCTTGCACGTCCCACATATGCAGGATCTTTACGCGACAATGCAAACTCTGCAAGTCCAAGTGGGTTAGAACGGTAAGAAGAAGTCTCTCCTGATGGGATCAACTCATCTGTTGTCGTAACCGGATCGTGAATCTCAGATACCACTTTCAAGACCAGATTTTCCGGTAATGCTGACATTGCCGGCCAGTCTTTGATGTTTGGTCCAAACTGAATCTCAACACTTGGATCTGCAACACCTTTGCTGTCAAACACACGGTTTGCATAAATGCTCTTATCAAAATGATATTTCGGAGCTTTGTATTCTCTGTCCATCACATCAGCCGCAGAAGTTAAGAAACCTTTATTTGCCGCTGTCGCAGCGATAGAACGCGCATCCATAAGTGCCACAGAAGAAATCTGTCCGCTCTGCAATTTAGAACCTTCACGGTTCGGGAAGTTTCTTGTAGAGTGGCGGATACTGAATGCATTGTTAGCAGGTGTATCTCCAGCGCCAAAACAAGGTCCGCAGAACGCTGTTTTCACGATTGTTCCGGCTGCCATCAGATCTGCAACCGCTCCGTTTCTCACAAGCTCCATATATACCGGTGTACTTGCCGGGTATACACTGAATGTAAATGCATCAGAACCGATATTTTTCCCTTTAATGATCTCTGCTGCCGCACAGATATTTTCAAATCCACCGCCGGCGCATCCTGCGATAATTCCCTGTTCTACATAGAGTTTCCCGTCGCGAATCTTATCCTGCAGCGAATACTCAACCGCACCGTCAAGACTTACGAGCGCTTTCTGCTCTACATCGTGTAAAATATCTTTTAAGTTCGCATTTACCTCGTCAATCGTATATGTATTACTTGGGTGGAATGGCATCGCGATCATCGGTTTGATCTTGCTCAAATCCACATAAACAAGTCCGTCATAGTACGCTGCCCCACCCGGATTCAGTTCTTTATACTCTTCACTTCTTCCGTGAGTCTCATAGAATTCTCTGATTGTCTCGTCAGTCTTCCAAATAGAAGAAAGGCAGGTCGTCTCTGTTGTCATAACATCAATTCCGATACGGAAGTCTGCGCTTAACTTGTCCACACCAGGTCCGACAAATTCCATTACTTTATTATTTACATATCCATTTGCAAATGTTGCTCCAATGATTGCAAGCGCCACGTCCTGAGGTCCCACTCCGACAGATGGCTCTCCGTCTAAGTAAATCGCAACAACGCCCGGCATCTTAATATCGTATGTCTTATTCAATAACTGTTTTACAAGCTCCGGTCCGCCTTCACCCATCGCCATTGTTCCAAGCGCTCCATAGCGAGTATGGCTGTCAGAACCAAGAATCATCTTTCCGCCGCCTGCAAGCATCTCTCTTGCGAACTGGTGGATGACTGCCTGATGTGGCGGAACATACATACCGCCGTATTTCTTTGCACAGGTAAGTCCAAACATGTGGTCATCTTCATTGATTGTTCCACCTACGGCACACAGACTGTTATGGCAGTTCGTCAGAACATATGGGATTGGGAACTTTTCAAGTCCAGACGCTCTTGCGGTCTGAATGATTCCGACAAATGTGATATCGTGCGAAGTCAATTTGTCAAATTTAATCTTTAATCTCTCCATATCGGAAGAAGTATTGTGTGCTTCTAAAATGCTGTACGCAATTGTGTTTTTTGCAGCTTCTTCTTTTGTGACCTGCTGTCCTGTCTTTGCTGCAACAGCTGCCTGTGCATCATTCACATCTTCGATAATTTCTGTACCATTCAGTAAATATGCACCATGTTCATATAATTTTATCATTCTACTGTTCCCTCCTACGTCTTATTATTTGTTCATTATAGTATTCTACTCTTTTGATTGCAAGAATTTCAGATGATTCGATACCATCATAGCGATTTTAAATGTGAGCGCATCGTCAAATACCCGGACATCTAACCCTGTCAGTTTCTGAATCTTCTCCAGGCGGTATACCAATGTATTTCTATGTACATAAAGCTGCCGCGCCGTTTCCGAGATATTTAGATTATTCTGGAAGAACTGATTGACCGTACTCAGTGTCTCCTCATCGAACTGATCCACCGCTTTTCCGTCAAACACTTCCTGCAAAAACATGTCACACAAAGATACCGGGAGCTGATGAATCAGACGACCGATACCCAGTTCATTGTATGCAAGAACATTTTTCTGCTCATAGAAAATCCGCCCCACATCCAGCGCCATGCCCGCTTCTTTGTATGACTTTGATACATCTCGTAGCTGATTTACGATCGTGCCATATGCCACCCTCATGTTGACCATCGCTTCCATCGTCAATGTATCGACAATGGATTTTGCAATCATATTCAGTTCTTTATATCCTTCGGTCGTCTCCAACGCCTTAATCAGGATAATATGCCCTTCATCGACTGAAGTTACAAAATCTTTAGAGCCGGTTGCATAGAGACCTTTCATCGTCTCAAGAACGATATTGTCCGTCTCATTTTTCGGTTCAATCAAGAATACAACTCTTCTTCGCTCCACTTCAATCCCAAGCTTTTTTGCCTGATTAAAAATATCCACAAGCAGAAGATTATCAAGCAATAAATTCTGGAAAAAATGATTCTTATCCAAACGTTCTTTATATGCGTGTATCAGGTTTTGGAACTGACTGATACAAAGTCTTCCGATAATCGCAACCTGCTCTACAACCTCATGAAGCGCAAGGACATACACTGCATCATAGTTATCTCGAATCAGGAAAAATGCCTCATCTTCACATACCTGCTCATCTTTTCCTTCTTTCAGAAATTTGTCTACTCCAGCCTTAATTCTATCCTCGTTCATTCCCGCAATGGCAAGGCATTTTCCCTCCATACTCCACACGGAACAATCCACCCCCATAATCTCATGTATATCATTGATGGGCTTGTGCAATATTTGATTCGATAACAACTTATCACTTCCTTTTTTACATTTAAAGCCAAAGCTGCTCCGTTGCAACTCTGGCTTTTTTTCTTATAATCTCTTTAACAATTCTTCTCTTTCTTTTTCAAAACCAGGTTTTCCAAGTAAAGCAAACATATTCTTTTTGTAGCTTTCCACACCCGGTTGGTCAAATGGGTTCACCCCTAAAATATAACCACTCACGCCACAGGCGAATTCAAAGAAGTAAAATAACTGTCCAAGATAGAATTCGTTCTGCTCTGGAATTGTCACCATTAAGTTCGGTACATTTCCATCTGTATGTGCTAAAACAGTTCCGTTCATCGCACTCTTATTGACGAAATCAACTGTCTTTCCTGCAAGATAGTTCAGACCATCCAAATCCACCGGCTCTTCTCCGATGAAAAGCTCCTCTGTTGCTTTCTCCACATTCAATACCGTCTCAAACATAATACGGCTTCCATCCTGAATGAACTGTCCCATAGAGTGAAGATCTGTTGTCAAATCTACAGATGCAGGGAAAATACCTTTCTGGTCTTTTCCTTCACTTTCTCCGTAAAGCTGTTTCCACCATTCAGACACATAGTGAAGACTTGGCTCGTAGTTCGCAAGTACCTCAACTGCTTTTCCTTTACGGTGTAAAATATTACGGATTGCCGCATACTGTAATGCACCGTTTTCAGCAAAATCATTTTCTAATGCTTCTTTTCTTCCAGCCTGTGCACCTTCCATCAATTTCTCGATATCTGCACCGCTTACTGCGATTGGAAGAAGACCTACCGCTGTCAATACAGAGAAACGTCCTCCGACATCATCCGGAACAACGAATGTCTCGTATCCTTCCTCATTAGCAAGGTTCTTCAATGATCCTCTCGCTTTATCTGTTGTCGCATAAATTCTCTTTGCAGCTTCCTCTTTTCCATATTTTTTCTCCAACATTTCTTTGAAAATACGGAATGCAATTGCAGGCTCTGTTGTTGTTCCTGATTTGGAAATCATATTTACAGAGAAATCTCTGTCTCCGATTACATCGATCAGATGTTTGAGATATGTGCTGCTGATGCTGTTGCCAACATAATAAATCTCAGGTGTCTTTCTAATCTCTTTTGAAACAACATTGTAAAAACTATGTCTTAAAAATTCAATTGCAGCTCTGGCTCCCAGATAAGAACCACCGATACCGATTACGAGCAATACCTCGGAATCATTTTTAATCTTCTCTGCCGCTTTCTGAATGCGTACAAATTCTTCTTTATCATAATCAACCGGCAAATCAATCCATCCAAGGAAATCATTCCCTGCTCCTTTTCTGCTTAAGAGCAATTCCTTTGCATCCATTGCCAACTTGCTCATATAATCTACTTCATGTTTTGCAACAAATGTACTTGCTTTTGAATAGTCAAATGTGACTTTATTTCCCACGTTTATCCTTCCCTTCTAATTGGTCTCATAGATGTTATTATTTTACCAAACGGGAGAGGGGAAAGTCAAGAAATTATAAATATCTGTTCACAATTTGACTTTAAAGACTTAATGCAATTTGGTATGTTCATTTTATCAGTACTGACCTTCATTTATCTGATCAGTCATTAGTACATAGAAAAACCACCCTGATACTTTGACGAGTTGGGTGGTAATTCTAAATTATTTTCAATTGGTCAACCACTTTTATGTGGCGATTGTTCTTTTTGTATCTTTAATATAGCACATCCGCATAGACTGCACAAGCAATATGTTCTTTTCACTCTCTATAAAAATCTCTTTTTATCCAATTTGAATATTACTGCCAATGCCACATAGCATATCGCGATCACAATCACCCCATACGCCAGTGAAATTCCAACTTTATACTCCTGCATATTTGTGACCATAGAAATAGAGATTGGGCGGTTGAACACACCGTACAGCAGGGCAGACATCGTGTACTCGCCGATTGTCCGAATCAACACCAGCACTCCGCCTGCCAGGATACCCGGAGCGATATTCGGTATGACAACACGGGTAAATGTATAAAACATATTTGCACCAAGACTTTTTGACGCCTCCTCAATGTTCGGGTTCATTCCCAAAATCGCCGTCTCATTGGAATTTAAAAGCAGCGGAATCGCTGTGATTGTATACGCAATCGGAAGAATCGCAAATCCGCCAATCAACGACTGTCCAAACGCAAAAATTGTCTCCTGCCCAAACGCATTAATTAAGTTGATTGCCACAACACTCGCCGGCATTGTCCACGGAAGCAGCAGCAATACTTTCAAAAATGTATGAAATTTATTTTTATATTTCACAAGCATATAGGAACTGGGAACAGTAATCAGAAGTCCCACTGCCACCGCAATCGCCGACATTTTCAAACTATTCAGTAGCGGTTTTAGTACTCGCGGTTTTTCAAAAATTACCCGATAGTTTTCCAATGTGAATGCATGTGGGAAAATTTCCTGCATGATAGAACTTGTCTCTGTAAAAGACAGATATACAATTGTGACAATCGGAAGGATAATAAACACAATCTGCAAAAATACAATCAGTCTGCTCACAATCGAAAGCACACTGCGCCGTCCTTTTCCCGCCTGAATCGGTGTACTTCGCTCTGTGCTTTGTCCTCTATATCGTTTCCCGAAATACTGAATGGTCATCATCACTGCCAGACTGATTAAAAATAAAACGATGACCTGAACAGAAGCCATTTCCATATGATTGTTCGCCTTCGAACGCACAATCTGTGTGCTTAACACCTTATATCCTCCACCAATTAAATTCGGAGCAGAAAATGCACTGATTCCCGATGCAAATGTGACAATCGCAGACGACAGCACCGCCGGTGTGATGACCGGCCAGATCACATCCCGAAAAATCTTCCACCACGAAGCTCCCATACTCCGCGCCGCCTCAATTCCGGAATTGTCCACATATTTCAGCGCCACATACACATTCAGGTAAAAATACACATACTGTGTATAAGTGATGACAAACACAATCGCGCCAAGCCCCTGAAATTCATACGGTATCTTCTCCAAATGCAATGCATATTGAACTGCTTTCGTTAAAATTCCACTCTCACCGTAGAGCTGAATAAACGAAATCACAGTGATGACTCCCGGAATCATCATCGGACTTAAGAGCAGAATGTGAATAACCTTTTTCCATTTTCCCACCAGAAATGTCATATACATTGCCAGCATAATGCCGATTACGCCGCAAGTAAACACGGACAGTACACCGAGCACAACCGTGTTCCCAATCACCTTTCTCTGATTTGGATTTGAGAAAAATTGTCCGAACACCTGCAGACTATAACCGTCTTCCGTCTGCACCGCCTGAAGAACTGTCTGAAAAAACGGCATCAAAATATAGCCGACAATCAAAAAACCGAGTACCGCATACCAAATCCAACGAAAAATCCCCACCTTTTTATTCTTCATACCGCTTCACTACTCCGTCCTTATTTTTCAACTGCAGACAAACATTGTCGCCCACCTGCCATACTTTCATGCCTGCTCCCTCATTCATCTGCACCACGCGATAGTCCTGATTTTCCGCCTGAATTGTATAATCGTAATACATTCCTCCGAATTTCACTTCTGTAATGCAGCCTGAAATTCCGCACTTTCCATCTCCACTGATTGAAAATTCCTCCGGGCGGACAAAAATATAAGGTCTGTCCACCTCTCCCACAATTCCGAAAAACTCATAATCTCCCCGAACAATTTTATTGGACACCCCGACAAAATTTGCGACAAACTCCTGATTCGGCCTGTTATAAATCTCTTCCGGCTCTCCTACCTGCAGCACCTCTCCGTCCCGCATCACAGCGATTTTATCGGAAATCGCCAACGCTTCCTGCTGATCATGTGTGATGAACAATGTCGTGATACCAATCTTTTTCTGAATTGCTCGAATTTCTTCCCGCATTCTCACACGCAGAGCCACATCCAGATTGGACATTGGCTCGTCCAAAAGCAACATACTCGGCTCAATCACAAGCGCTCTCGCAATCGCCACACGCTGCTGCTGTCCTCCGGACAATTCCTGAATTCTCCGATGCTCAAATTCCTTCAAACCGGACAGTTCCATATAATAGTCACATTTCTCTTTGATTTTCTGTTTCGGGTATTTCCGAATCTTCACTCCATACGCAATGTTGTCCCGCACCGTCATATTCGGAAACAGGGCATAGTTTTGAAATACAATTCCCATGTTTCTCTTCTCCGGCTGCAGCACCGTAATGTCTTGCTCCCCGATACACACCTGTCCTTCCGTCGGCTGTATAAATCCGGCCAAAATGCGCAAAAGCGTTGTCTTTCCACATCCGGAAGGTCCAAGCAACGTGAAAAATTCCCCTTTTTTTATCGTCAGATTCACATTCTTCAAAACCGAATTCTCTTTTTTATCATAAGAATGTGAAATGTTCTTCAAAAAAATATCGCTCATCGTAACTCCTTTTTCTACATACAGAAATAGTGGAGAATACCCCCACTATTTCAAAACTTTGTACTTTATTTACTCGGCTGCAATCGCTTTGCTTGCATCAAGAATGTCTGTCTCCCATTTTTCTAACCAGTCTGTCTGATTTGCACTGATCACTGACCAGTCTAATTTCATCGGCTCATATCCTGTCTGCATCCATTCCGGGGCATTTTCTAAAGCCGCATCTAAAGCCGGCATACGGTTGAATGAATTGGCCACCAGCTCTTCTCCCTCTTTGCTTCCCACAAACTCGATAAATTCTGCCGCCGCATTTGGGTGTGGCGCATCTTTGATTGCCGCGATACAGTCTGTGATTGTGATTGCCCCGCTTGTTGCATCGATGATCTCCAAAGGCATCTTGTTGTTGTCTCTATTGTCGATCACGTTGTCCAAAACTGCCATAGAAATCGCAGCCTCACCTTTTCCGATCGCCTGGAACATCATACTTCCACTGTTATAATAGTTCTTTGTATTTGCATTCAGTTTTGTCACATAATCCCACGCCGCATCCTCACCGTCTTTTTCAGAATAGAATGAAACTAACGCTGCAATTGTAGATCTCATAGAAGAAGATAAGGAATCACGGGAAATGATTTTTCCCTGATATTCTTCTTTCACAAGGTCGCTCCAGTCCTTCGGCGCTTCCTCAGCGCTCATCAACTCTTTGTTGTAGAACATAACAACCGGAGTTTTATATGTTCCATACCAATATCCTTTTGCATCTTTATAATCATCTGCAAGCTCGTCCGCCCATGACGGTGTTGTCGGCTCATAGCATCCTTCTTCCTGAAGAAGCATATATGTCGCTGTGTCTCCCCCGAACATGATATCTGCCTGCGGATTCTCTTTCTCACTGCGGACACGGTCTGCAAGTTCTCCTTTCAAATTGATAAACTCTACTTCCACACCTGTCTCTTCCGTAAATGCGTCACAGATTGTCTCCAACATTTCCTCAGAGTGTGTCGAATAAATGACAAGAGAATCCTCTAACTCTGTTTTCCCGTTCTTTGCTGTGTCATCTTTTTTCTCGTCCTTCTTGTCCCCACATGCTGTCAAAGAGAATACCATCACACCAGCCAGCAATGCTGCCAATACTTTTCTTTTCATAGTAACCTCCAAAAAATTTCATTTCTTTTGACCTTTCCTTTAGCCAACGGTTACTATTATACTTATTTTCCATATTCTTTGCTAATTGTTTTTTTATATAAGATATATTGACTTTATCTATAAGTTATGCGTTTCTATCAGATAAGAACTATGCCAAAAATTCTTCTAAAATCCGGCGCACCTGCACTTCCTGCAGTCTTTTTTCTTCCACTGCATCTTTTTCTTCTTTTGCTGGTTCTTCGCGCTCCATGGCATATACCTGTTCCTGCTCGGAAACCGGCTCTTCCTGAACTTCTTCCACCGCTGCCACGACCACTTCTTCCTCAGCCTCCGGCTGGAATGTTTCTTCCATTTCCAGTACGCTTGTCTGACTTACGTTCTTTTCCTTATACAGTTTTGCATAACGATGGGCACAGACATTTTCCAAATAGTCAATCATATAGTTTTCTGCCATCTGCTGATAATAATTTTCATCGCTCAATATATGTACCATGCACAATATCACTGCACCGATTCCTGTCCATGCTGCATATTGGAATACCTGCTCTTCCAGTCCATATAGATAATATACCGCCACAGTTCCTGCCGTCCCCAATACCGCTACAATCCAAATTGTCTTTTTTTCTAAGTTTCGGAATGTATGAAGTCTGATTCCAAAAACCCGATATTCATAGACATATTTTTTCACAAACGCTTCTACATTTTGCACCTTGTCGCTGACCATACTGGCATGTTCGAATTTTGCCCGCACAAGTCTCATCAGCTTATGATTGCTTTTACTCATTCTGCTGGCCGCTTTCACCATTCTTCTCAACGTAAAATGGGCAATCAGCTTGCTTAAAACTCCAATCGCCGCTCCTGCTCCCATCGCATAAAAAATAATTTGATTTTCCACTAATGTCTCTAACATAATAAAAGAGCCCTCCTTCTTTATACTTGCATGTACACTTTGTGTCATGACTGAACTGTTGGCTTTATTATACAGCAAATAAAGAAGTTGGGTTCTTGAATCGTTTTACATATTTCAACAACAAATCACGCGAATTTCCGCATGATTTGTCACATGTTTTTTATAATCGTGGCAACAAACTCTTCACAAGCCTTACAGAATGTGTGATTGCCTGCTTTTCAAACTCCGGATAGTCCATCGTCGCACTGTTGTCGGCTTTGTCCGAAATTGCTCGGATAATGACGCACGAAACTTTATTTAAGTAAGCTGCATGCGCAATCGCAGCCCCCTCCATCTCTGTACATTTCGCTCCGAAATTAGATACTAATTTCTCTTTCACCTCCGCGGAAGACACGAACTGATCTCCACTCACAATACGTCCTACGAATGTGTGGATATCCGGATTCGCCTCTTCGTTGGCAGCTTTCGCTTTTTCTACCAATTCCGAATCTGCCGGAAACGAAAATGTATCCATCCGCGGCACCTGTCCGATTGGATCTCCAAAAATGCTTGCATCCATATCATGCTCTACCGCATCCGTAGAAATTACCATATCTCCGATATCAATATTGGCATCTAAAGAACCGGCAATTCCTGTGTTGATCAATGTATCCACTCCAAATTTATCTACTAAAATCTGTGTGCAGATTGCAGCATTGACTTTTCCAATCCCGCTTCTGACAACAACAACTGCTTTTCCACACAATGTTCCCTTACAGAAATCCATAGACGCAAATGTGACATTTTCTTCAATTGTCATAGCCTCTTTTAACGCGGCTACTTCCTCCTCCATCGCTCCTATAATACCTATCATAACTGTTTCCTCATTTCTATAATCTCATCTTAAAATCTTCGTATCCGAACTGTCGAACCACCCGGCATTCTCCATCCTTATCTTCCAATACAATTGCCGGCAGACGCATTCCATTGAATGTATTGTTTTTGACCATCGTGTAGATTGCCATATCTTCAAATGTGAGTGTATCACCTCTTTTTAGCGGCTCCGCAAATGAATAGTCACCGATTACATCTCCCGCAAGGCAGGTCGGTCCTGCAAGGCGGTAAGTATATGCCTTCTCCTCCCCCTCATAGCCGTCCTGAAGCGGCGGACGGTATGGCATCTCAAGCACATCCGGCATATGACATGCTGCGGACGTGTCCAAAATCGCAATCTGTATGCTGTTTTCCACAATTTCTTCTACTTTCGTAAGCAGTACACCGGCATTTAAGGCTACCGCCTCTCCCGGTTCCAGAAAAATCTCCAAGTCATATTTTTCTTTCATATCACAAATACACCGCTCCAATAATGCGATGTCATAGCCCTCTCTCGTGATATGATGTCCGCCGCCAAAATTCAGCCATTTCATCTTCGGCAGCCATTCCCCGAACTGTCTTTCCACTTCTTTCAGGGTGTCATGTAAAGGCTGCGCATCCTGCTCACACAACGCATGAAAATGCAGACCATCAACATATTCCAAAAGCTCCGGTCTGAATTTCTCAATCGTCACCCCAAGCCTCGATCCAGTGGCACATGGATCATAGATCTCGTGTCCCTCCTGTGTTGAATACTGTGGATTAATGCGAAGTCCTACACTTTTTCCCGCCTCAGCCGCTCTCTTTCCAAATCGTTCCAGCTGTTCAAAAGAATTAAATACAATGTGATCGCAGTAAGTTAAAATCTCATCAAATTCTTCTTCCTTATAGGCAGGTGAAAAAATATGCGTTTCCTTTCCAAACGGAATTCCCATCTCTTCCGCCCCAAGTCTTGCCTCGTACAAACCACTGGCTGTTGTTCCCGAAAGGTATTGCGCAATCAGTGGATACACCTCATACATGGAAAATGCTTTCTGGGCAAGCAGGATTTTACATCCGGTTCTGTCCATCACACCTTTTAGTATCTCAAGATTTTGTCTGAGCTGTTCTTCCTGAATGACATAACACGGTGTTGGAAGTTCATTTCTTCTCATCGGTTCTCCTCACCTTTTCTCTCTTCAAATTAATCAATCAATTCCGGATCTTCACTGATTTTCCATGGCAGTCCATATTTGTTCAGCGCTTCCATGAATGGATCCGGATCAAACTCTTCAATATTATATACACCTGCTTTGTTCCATGTTCCGTTCATGATCATCATCGCACCGATCATAGCCGGAACTCCTGTTGTGTAAGAGATTGCCTGAGAGCCCACCTCTTTGTAGCATTCCTGATGATCACATACATTGTAAATATAAAGTTTCTTTTCTTTTCCATCTTTTTTCCCGATGAAAATACATCCGATATTTGTCTTACCAACTGTACGAGGTCCCAATGACGCCGGATCCGGAAGTACTGCTTTTAAGAACTGAAGCGGAATAATCTCTTTTCCTTCATACATGATCGGTTCAATAGAAGTCATTCCTACGTTTTCCAAACATTTTAAATGTGTCAGGTAACTCTGTCCAAATGTCATAAAGAAACGGATTCTCTTAATTCCAGGTATATTCAATGCAAGAGATTCGATCTCTTCATGATGAAGAAGGTACATATCCTTCTCTCCAACTTCCGGGAAATTGTAAACACGTTTGATTTCCATCGGCTCTGTCTCTACCCAGTGACCATCTTCCCAGTAGGAACCTTTTGCAGACACCTCGCGAATGTTGATCTCCGGGTTGAAGTTTGTCGCAAACGGATAACCGTGGTCTCCCGCATTACAATCCATAATATCAATATAATTGATCTCATCAAAATAGTGTTTCAATGCATATGCAGAAAATACACTTGTCACTCCCGGGTCAAATCCACTTCCAAGAAGCGCTGTGATACCAGCCTCCTCAAATCTTTCACGATATGCCCACTGCCACTTGTATTCAAATTTTGCTGTATCTTCCGGCTCATAATTCGCTGTATCAATATAGTGTACTTTTGTCGCAAGACATGCGTCCATGATTGTCAGATCCTGATATGGAAGTGCAAGATTGAGCACTACTTCCGGTTTTTCTTTTTCAATCAACGCAATCAGCTCATCTACATTGTCAGCATCTACCTGTGCTGTTGTAATCTTTGTATTTGTCTTTCCTTCCAGTTTTTCTTTTAAAGCCTCACATTTTGAAACGGTACGGCTTGCAATACACATCTCTGTAAATACTTCACTTACCTGACAACATTTTTGAATTGCCACACTTGCTACACCGCCACAGCCAATAATTAATATTTTTCCCATTTTTTCTTCCTCCTGCTTTTATCCTGATTTATTTTGCCAATGCAATTAAAAATTCTCTCACAATCTTTCCTGCCACCGCAGTTGACACGCCGCTTTGATCATAGTGCGGACTAAGTTCGTTCACATCACATCCGATGACATTACAGCCTTCGCATACCTTTATAATCGCATCCAAAAGCTCTTTAAAACTCACTCCACCAGCCTCCGGCGTTCCTGTCCCCGGAAATACAGACGGATCTAACACATCCAGATCCACTGTGAAATACACCGGTTTCCCTTTTAATGCCTCTATCGCATCTTCCAACCCATTCAGGTCAAACGGATGCATCGTCACATGTCCTTCTTTCGACCACAGAAATTCTTCTCTGTCACCTGAGCGAATACCAAACTGATAAATTTTGCCGTCACCTACAAGTTCCCAGCACCGTCTCATCACACATGCATGTGACTCTTTCACATCCAGATATTCATCTCTAAGATCCGCATGCGCGTCAAAGTGTATGATATGAAGATTGGGGTATTTCTCAACCGCCGCTCTCATACTGCCAAGTGTCACCAAATGCTCTCCGCCGATCATAAACGGAACTTTACCATCCTTCAAAATCACACGGCATCGTTCTTCTATCATCTCAAGAGACTTCTTTGCACTTCCCATCGGCAGTTCCAGATCTCCGCTGTCAAACACACAATACTCTGTCAGTTCTTTGTCCTGATACGGACTGTATGTCTCCAGACCAAAAGACTCATTTCTGATCGCGGCACTTCCAAATCTTGTGCCTGGACGAAAAGACGTTGTCGAGTCAAACGGCGCTCCGTAAAGCACAATCTTTGCATCTTCATACTCAGACTCGCATCCTATAAACGTCACAATATTTTTATTCAACATCTTGTACTAATTCCTCCACATATGCCGGGAGTGCAAATACTCCTTCATGCAGTCTCGGCAAATAATATTTTGTCTGAATCCCACGCAGTTTCCACTGAATTCCATCCATATCATGAATCGGATGATATCTCTTTGAAGCGAACCCAAACAGCCAGTGTCCTGACGGATAGGAAGGGATATGTGCCTGATAAATCCTGCTGATTGGAAAGGATTCAATGATTCTCTTGTGCATTCTCTGACATTGGAATGCCTCCTCCTTGTAAAACGGGCTCTCATGCTGGTTGATCATAATACCATCTTCATGAAGCGCATTAAAACAATTTCCATAAAATTCTTTTGTGAAAAGCCCTTCCCCTGCGCCAAACGGATTCGGCGAATCAATGATGATCAAATCATACGCATCAGATTTTGAACGGATAAACCGTAATCCATCCTCATGATAAATATGCACACGCGGATCATTCAAACTGCATGCCATCTGTGGAAAATATTTTCGGCACACCTCCACAAGAAGTGGATCTGCCTCTACCACATCAATCTGCTCCACCGTATCATATTTCGCAAGTTCTCTTACAACACCGCCGTCTCCTCCGCCGATTACAAGTATCTTTTCCACTTGCGGATGCACTGCCATAGGCACATGACTGATCATCTCATGATAGATAAACTCGTCTTTTTCGGTGAGCATCAAATCTCCGTCTACAACAAGAATTTTGCCAAACTCTTTCGACTCAAGCACATCGATTCTCTGTATCTCACTCTGAGCCGAAAACACCTGATAATCCACTCTAATTGCCAGTTTTACATTGTCCGTATGTTCATCATGGAACCACATCTCCATCGCTTACACCTCCCTGTTATTTCAGCACGTTCAGATACTCTATCTGGGCATCTTCCGGTCCGGTCATAGAACATCCTTTTTCTTTTGCGTAAATAATATAATCTAAAATTTCTTTTGTAATCTCTTCCCCTGGCGCAAGAATCGGAATCCCCGGCGGGTAGCACATTACAAACTCACTGCAGACTCTTCCTACCGTATCGCTCAGCGGAAGAGACTCTTTTTCCGCATAAAATGATTCCTGCGGCGTGGTGACAACACGTGGGTCGATGTACTCTTGCGTCAACATTCCCGTTTTATCTTTTTGATAGCGTCTTTTTACTTCCGCCAAGGCACTCACAAGACGCTCCACTTCCTGCTTGCGGTCGCCGATGGACAGATATGCCAGAATGTTTCCGATATCTCCGAACTCAATCTGGATATCATACTCATCTCTCAAAATGTCATATACTTCGATTCCGGCAAGTCCCAGTTCCAGCGTATGAATCGAGAGCTTTGTCGTATCAAAATCAAAAATACTGCTCCCATTCACAAGCTCTTTGGAAAACGCATAATATCCGCCAATTTTATTAATCTCTTCCCTTGCATAGTCGGCAAGTGCAACGACCTTTCCAAAAGCCTCTTTTCCGCGAAGTGCTAGATTTCTTCTGGAAATATCGAGACTGGACAGCAACAGATATGATCCGCTCGTCGTCTGTGTCAGGTTGATGATCTGCCTTACATGCCCTTCTTTTACTCCTTCACCAATAAGTAGAAATGAACTCTGTGTCAGGCTGCCACCAGATTTGTGCATACTGACAGATGCCATATCTGCCCCGGCTGCCATCGCCGAGATTGGCAAATTCTCTCCAAAGTAAAAATGCGTCCCATGCGCCTCATCCACAAGAACCTTCATATCCTGCTCATGCGCAAGTTTTACAATCGTCTTAAGATCCGAACAAATTCCATAATATGTCGGATTATTTACAAATACTGCCACTGCATCAGGATTTTCCCGAATCGCCTGCTCTACCTGTGACACTTTCATTCCAAGCGAAATTCCCAATTCTTTATCTACATCCGGATTCACATATACCGGATGCGCTCCACAAAGAACAAGAGCATTGATAACACTTCGATGTACGTTTCGCGGAAGTATGATCTTGTCGCCTTTTTTGCAGCAAGACAACACCATTGCCTGAACGGAAGAAGTTGTTCCGCCAACCATTAAAAATGCGTGTTTTGCTCCAAATGCATCTGCTGCCAGTTCCTCCGCCTCTTTGATGACCGATACCGGATGGCACAGATTATCGAGCGGTTTCATAGAATTCACGTCAATTCCAACACATTTTTCTCCAAGCAGTTCCACCAGTTCAGGATTGCCTCTTCCATGCTTATGCCCCGGAACATCAAACGGAACAATACGCATTCTTCGAAATCGTTCCAATGCCTCATATATCGGAGCTCTCTGCTGTAATTCTTTTTCCATCTTATCGTTCCTCTTTTCTATCAGGTTACTACAATTCCTTACCACGCGTAATTTTACATACAAAAAACGCAGGCAGGAATTTACATCATTCTTGCTTGCGTCTACTTCTTTATCACTTTCATGCGAACAATACAGTCCGAGACTGTCCTTCTTCACATTCCAGATATTTATGTTAGAGTCTATATAGCAAATATTTTACTTTTAATACTCTTATTGACCGTTTCACAAGTTGATGTGTTGTTCTCAACACCGGTTATAAAGTAACCAACTTATAAAATTTGAGCTTCTAACTCAATCAATAAGGCAGCATTCACTGCCAAAAATATTTGCATGAAACTCTAAACTTTTCTGCGTTCCATACGTTTTGTATTTTATAATATTTTTGCCCATACATCAAGCACTTTTCACAGTTTTTTTGAAAATATTCACAAATTGGTTGCTGTCTGCTCCTGTCAGTCCGTAGAAGAAACACTCCTTTGAGGGGTCATACTTGCACGTAAAAGAAAAAGTTTTGTTTCTTCTAGTTTTTTCATATCCCATTTGTTATAATATGTGAAACACTATTAATCTAATATCACATTCAGAGGAGGATAATTTCATGGAATACAGAACAAAGGGAGTCTGTTCCCGTATGATAAAATTAGAACTTGACGGAGACACCATTCGCTCCGTAGAATTTGTTGGCGGATGCTCCGGTAACACACAGGGTGTTGCCCGTTTAGTAGAAGGTATGAAAGTAGACGATGCAATCGCCCGCATTGAAGGTATCAAATGCGGTCCACGTCCAACTTCCTGCCCAGACCAGCTTGCTCAGGCATTAAGACAAGCTACCGGAAAATAAATTTCAAAATTATCTTATATATTTTTTATAAATCAGGCAAAAAAGATTGCGCATCTTTGCACGAAGTGCATTTTTTGAATTACAGGATTCCAAAGGAATTTCTTATAATTCAAAAAGAAAAGGAATGGATGATTCCATTCCTTTTTTACCCGGGGGAACTATCGCAGCCACTGCAAATCCGTAGATTTTTAGCTCTATGAGCTATGTGGTTTTGTTCTTGATGTAAGCTCTCTCTATAATTTTTGTTAGTTTATGAGTTTCCTCATAATTACGCTTGCAGTGGCTGCGACAGTTCCCCCAGAGAGATGCTAAATTATATGACGGTTATCTCCAAAGACTACTTGTCATTGAACTACTTGCATCTGTATGTGCACTATGTAGACATCTCACACGATAGTAATATCCGCGTCCTACACTGAGGGTTTTATCTGTCCCAACAGACCATGCATTACTCTCTTTCGCTGTCCACGATGTTACTCTTGCCCAACTCCCACTAGTCAGTCTTTCTACAATAACATTTACTGTCACATTACATTTTTGTGCAGCTTGTGTAATTCCCCCCGCTGCTATTTTCCCTGTCCCAGCATCTTTAATAACAGAGGTTCCACTTGATAGGTAGGCTCCCTTAGAGTTTTGCTCCATCTGTCCAATAATAGCGTCTCCTGTTAATAGATAGGAATAGTCCTTTTCTACATTGCTTGTCTCCTGTGCTGACAATTCCATTCCATTTGCAAACATTCCTGTTATCCCAAATACAAGTGCACTGATAATCATTAACATTTTCTTCTTCATTTTTTCTCTCCTTTTTTATGTCTATACTATATATACACATAAGTCGGAAAAAACTAACGCTATTTTTCAAAAAAAGTTTAAATTTTTTATAATTTCATTAAATTCTTCCTCTTTCAGACCATTTCCCGTAACAAAATACTGTATTTCATTATATTCAAAAGTTGCTCTGATTTTTCTATATCTACTGTTTTGCATCTGATACTGTTTAATATGTACACACACATTACCAACCTCTAAGTCCTGTTCCTTAACAACATCATCTTCCACATCCGTTCCAACTGAACTTGTATTATAATTTGTATTTATATGATAAGAAATACTTGCTTTTTCTCCATCACTGTATGTCAAATATATATTTTGTATTTCTTTCAAAATAGTTGCTTCTTGAAATCTCATATTCTCTGGCAAATAGTACATCCTCACTGGATCAAACCCAAACTCATCTTTTATCTTCTGATACGCTTCTTCCTCTTCACTTACTTTTGCGGCTACAATATCCTCATCATCAGAGTCAAAATTCGTCTGTTCTCTATTTCCTATGTTCCAATTAAATTTATGAAATATCCGCTCCGGTCCTCCAAAGCTTGTAATCCCCACCGCAAACGCTGACACAACTGCTGCGGCCAACACCACATACTTGCGCCTCTTTTGTTTTCTTTTGTAAATTTTTCCAAGGCGAATTAACTCCTGTTGTTCTCCCGACAATGTCTCTTCCGGGGCGTAATGTTCTTCTTTATACTGCTTAATCTGTTCATACAACTTCTGATCAATCTCAGAAGGCGCTGTCAGATCTGCCACTTCCGGATCAGCCTCCACCTCTCGCATAATCTGATCCGCCTCTTTTTTCAGTTCTTCCTGCAAAAATCGTTTCATTTCCTCATCCATAATGTCTCCTTATGCAACTGTCAACAAATTCCTTACTGTTCACTCCACTACTTACGTTCTTTTCTCCATTCCTCTTGACCTTTGCCAAAATACTGTTTAATATTATTTTATAGAAAAAACTTCGGAGGAATGTTATGAAACGTATTATTCTTACCGGTGGTGGTACTGCCGGTCATGTTACACCTAATATTGCTTTACTGCCCCGTCTAAAAGAACTGGGATATGATATCCATTATATCGGTTCTTATACGGGTATTGAAAAAGATTTAATTAAACAATTTGAGATTCCTTATCACGGGATTTCCTCTGGTAAACTTCGCCGTTACTTCAGTGTGCAGAATTTTACAGACCCTTTTCGGGTTCTAAAAGGATTTCGCGAAGCAAATAAATTGATTAAAGAACTGAAGCCAGATGTTATCTTTTCCAAAGGCGGTTTCGTCTCCGTTCCGGTTGTCATGGCAGGGAAACGTCGTCACGTGCCAACCATCATTCATGAATCGGATATGACTCCGGGACTTGCGAACAAGATTTCCATTCCGTCCGCAACAAAAGTATGCTGCAACTTTCCGGAAACTTTAGAACATCTTCCAAAGGAGAAAGCAGTGCTTACCGGTTCACCGATTCGTCAGGAACTGTTAGAAGGGAGCAGATCTTCCGCACTTGAATTTTGCGGACTGGCCGATGACAAACCTGTTATCTTAATTATTGGAGGCAGTCTTGGTTCTGTCGCTGTCAACAATGCTGTACGTTCTGTTCTTCCTGAATTATTAAAAGATTTTCATGTCATTCACCTTTGCGGAAAAGGAAAGATGGATGATTCTTTGAAATCTTTAAAAGGATATGTTCAGTTCGAATACATTCAAAATCAATTGAAAGACTTGTTCGCACTCACAGATGTTGTGATTTCAAGAGCTGGTGCTAATGCAATTTGCGAACTTCTTGCACTGCATAAGCCAAATCTTTTAATTCCGCTCTCTGCAAACGCAAGCCGCGGAGATCAGATTTTGAATGCACGTTCTTTTGAACGTCAAGGTTTCAGTATTGTTTTAGAGGAAGAGGAATTAAACAAAGACACACTTTTAGATTCCATTCACAAATTGTATCAACACAGAAACACTTACATAGACGCTATGAAGCATTCTTCACAGCAAGATTCTATCAATACAATTATTAACTTAATTCAAGAAGCTGTCCACTAAATTATTGGAACAAATCAGCAAATGGTGTCGTTACGACACCATTTGCTTTCTCAGAACCAACTGACAACCTCTCTGTATTCATTTTCGTAATTCTTTCGTATCCATTGTCTGGCTCTATATAGTCTGCTATTCAATACTTCAACTGCAATTCCTAATTGTTCTGCTGCCTCTTGTTGCGATTTTCCAAAACAATACACTTGTGTAACTGCATCATACCATATTCTGTGGTCTTTATATAAACATTCAAAAATACTATCTTCCAACTCCTCTGCCCTTCTCTTTTGCTCTGTTCTCAAATAGTATTCTTCCATATTGTTTATATTGCAAAATTTGTCTTTTGTCTCTTTTAGTACCTCAAATACTTCTCCTAATATCTCACGCTTTTTATCTCGATTGTAATTAAACGTAAAATTTCTAGCGGTTGTTACCAACCACGGATAAACATTATCTAAATTTACATTTTCAAAGTAAATATATAGTTGAAAAAATGTCTTTTGTGTAATTTCATTTGCCAAATCTTCACATTTTGCATAATGCATAGCCACTTTAAAGATTGAATCTTTATACGCCCGATAGATACTGTCGAATTTTTTATCTTTTGTCGATTTTGATTCCACAATAAATATCTCCCGTTTTTATTACTTCTCGTTCATTTTCTTTAAAATGTACTCTTTATCTTCCTCTGTCAAAGTACCCAGTTTCCACTTAATGTCAACTGTGTCGTCTTTGTATCTAGGAATCAAATGCATATGATAGTGAAATACACTTTGTCCGGCTGCTGCCCCATTGTTCTGCACGATATTATAGCCCTCGCATCCTAAAATATCGCTCAGTTTCGTCACAATCTTTTTTGCAAGCACAAGTACTTTCGCTGCAATCTCATCATCCAATTCGTATAAATTTGCATAATGCTCCTTCGGAAGAATCAACGCATGTCCTTTCGAAGCTGGCTCAATGTCCAGAATGACTCTAAAGTCATCATCCTCATACAATGTTGCAGATGGAATCTCTCCTGCTGCAATTTTACAAAAAATACAATTTTCATCTCTCATTTTTTCTTCCTTCTTTCTTTTATTAATCCCTTTTAAATGTCTGTTATTGTCGTATTTTGTCGACGAGATTTGTTTGAATAACCGTCATACCAATGCTACACTTTCATATGAAAGGCGGTGCAATCTATGCAACTAAATAAAGACGAACAATTAGTCATAAGTAAAATTTCACATGAACTTCGAAACCCACTTACAATTATATATAGTACCCTTCAGCTCATAGAGTCCAGACATCCTGAGGCGAGAACATTTGACCATTGGCACGAGCTGATGCAGGATGTAGAATTTATGTCAGTACTCTTAGATGATCTTTCCCGATTCAATCATGCCGGTGCCCTTAATTTTTCAACGTTCTCTTTCCGTCCATTTTGGGAATATATCTCCCTTTCTTTCGCCGCATCTGTCGCGGATACAAAATTGGAATATTTTTCCAAAATAGATTCTTCTATTAATCAGATTACAGGAGATAAAACAAAATTACAAGAAGTATTTTTAAATCTTTTGAGAAATGCTGCCGATGCAGCTTCCCCTGACGGAACCATCTCCATGACGGCCGAGCAGTCCAAAGATTCCATCATCATCCAGGTTCAAGACAACGGATGCGGTATCTCCAAAGAGCATCTAAGTTCCATCTTCGAACCATTTACTACATATAAGAAAAACGGTACCGGCCTTGGGCTTTCGATTTCCGAAAGTATCATACAAGCCCATGGCGGAACAATTGAGGTTGACTCTGCTCCACAAAAAGGATCAACGTTTCGGATTACGCTTCCAACAAAGCAGTGCTGTAACGAGAATTCCTGTCAGCAATCCTCCCACATGGGCCAGGTTGTCAACGCCCCCGCTTGTAAAACCGGTATATAAGCTGATAAGAATCATCACGATCATACCCTGTTTTGTGATATTTCCAACTCTTCCATGATTTAAAATCGCAAGACACAGCAAGGCTCCGGTCAGTCCAAAAATTGCACCGGACGCCCCTGCTGATACGCTATAATCCTGTCTCCATATATCTGCTGCCATGGACAATAGATTTCCTCCCAACCCGCTCAAAAGATATATCGTAAGAAATCTTGCTTTTCCGACAAACATCTCTACATTCCATCCGACCACCACAAGTGTAAGCATGTTATTCATCAGATGTGAAAAACCAAAATGTAAAAATATACACGTAAACAACCGGTAATATTCCTTATATTCCACTACATACGGGACATACATTGCTCCATGTTCCAACATATACATCCCATCTTCTGTTCTCCCTCCGAAAGAAAGAAGTAAAAAAACAATGACATTTACTGCAGCAATTCCAATTGTACAAACTGCTTTTTTCTGATTTCCCATAAAAATTTCCTTTCTATAAAATAAATATATCCTAATTATAGAAAGTTTGTACCTGAATTACAAGTCATCCTGTTCAATATGGATTTCGTCCCAATATCCCCATTTTCCTTTTTTCTTTTTGTCCAAAAGCCGTTTTACCGGTTCCCAAAAATCTTTTTTCTCATGAATCTCCGGTATTCCCTGTTCTTCCATACGCTCTTCATAATCCACAGCCGGAATCATTCTTTCTTCTTTTTTCTCCTCCTGAACTGCTTCCACCAACTCGTTCATAATACGTTCAATACTATAATTTTCTTCCATTGATGCCTTATGAATACTGTAGGCAAAATGAACCCCTTCTTTCTCCCTATAGTTCACCTCACTTACAAAGTATTCTGTCAGTCTGTGAAACTCTTCTTTCAATTCACACTCACACCTCGGAAAATAACAGAAATAAAATTCCTCTTTCTCGCAATAAATATATTCCGGATCCAGCAATATGCAGTTTGCCTCCAACATAAATTTACGAATTGTTTTAATCGTACGAAGTAATGCATACACAAGATTTTTCATCTCCTCATAGCTTAAGTTTGCCTTTTCATGAATTGCCTTTAAGGATACCTTCCCGCTGATATCGTAATAATACTGACTGATATTATCTACATACCGAATATCTGTCTTCAAAAGTCCGGGAATTGTGTTTTCCTTCAGCATATAAATCTGATAATCTTCCGCCTCGCTCTCCACTCCTTCCAAAATTAAATATGCCTTCTTTAAATCATTCTTATAACACGCTTTCACTTGGTATCTCCTATCTTTTCTTCTATTTTTTTTATTTTTCGCACATTTCGAATATACGTTTCCGGTTCTGTCTGTTTCACCGAGGCACTAACCTTTATCTTCATCCGCCTCTTTTTCGCACTGCACGTGACCGTAATCTTTTCTCTTTCCACTTCTATGTTTTCTTTCACATTAGAAAAAACAATCAGTTTCCCTTTTATTCTTCTTCTAAAATATGCCTCTAACTCCTCTTTTTTATAACTCTTTCTTTCACTTCCTACCACAGCTGTCTCATATGCAGCCCCCGACAGAATATTCTTGTCATGAAAATAAAATATGATATATACGCTTGCCATAAACACCATTAAAATAATCGGCACAACAAAAGATGCCTCTATTGTAAAACTGCCATTTTGGTTCTTCTTCACAGCATGATCACCCCCAAATACGCTGCGGTCAAAAACGGGGCAAACGGAACTGTGACATTCTTCTTCCACTGTTTGATTACAATGCCTGCAAGTGAGACAAGTCCTGTAAGAAAAAATGCAGTTGTCGCAACTTCCAACATACTGATACCTCCCAAATATATTCCCATATTTCCAAGAAGCCAGCTATCTCCATATCCAATCGCTTGGTTTGTATATTTACTGATGAGCCAGAATATCGCTCCCATCAATGCACCTCCTGCCATACCAGCTATTTCCTGTCTTATAAAAATCAAACGAATCATAATTACGGTAAGACTCATAATGATCAGCAGCACCGTCGGTATTTTCTTTGTGCGAAGATCACTTATACTACACCAAAGCAAAAGCAAAAGCATAATAAAATCCTCTATTTTACACATCTTTTACACCCTCCTCTTCCAAAAACTTCGGATAAAGGCACTGCATATACCGTTCGTTTTAGTCTGCTGCACGAAAGTGATCCATGATATCGATTACCCGTATCTGTGATGTATACCATTTGCTTTCCAAATGTTTTTCTCATACACGATTCACATGGATAATATTTTCCTCCACTTTCATTTCTCAATTGTTCCACATCTGATATGGCAACCGACTTTATAGACAATTCCAAATACGTGCAATCTGCATCTTTATGATATACAATTCCGGTATCTGTAATATAGATAGTCTCATCACTTTGATTTCCAAATCCATTTCCGGCATAGCCATTCCACCCTTTCACCCGCATAGATTCTTCCTGTACAATTGCAGGGATACGAAACATTAAAATAGGAACTTCAACCTTATATATCAATGACAGATCCATAATTCCTGTACTTCCCCATGCCATTGACTTCCTACAGTCTATTCCATCCGAACCGCCAGAAATAACACTGTGATCCAGCCATGTTTCTCCCACATGTTCTACAATATGTTTTTCCAGCTTCCCTCGTATTACAAGCGGATTAACATATGCTTCCTCCGCGATTTCTTTTGCTGCACAATGGAGTGCAGATCTCATCACAGTCTGGACATTCATAATTTCCAGCAAATACACAAGGCTCAACACTGCAAAAAAGAATATTGGCACCACCAACGCAGCCTCCACCGTGACACTTCCTTCAGAGGTGAATGAAGATGCCCTTTTCGATAAAGAGATGACATTTATTTGGGAGAGATGTGTCAAAAAAGAGTCTTTCTCCTTTCTTTTTTGTTTTTGATCATTTTTATAGTTTCTTTTGTGAGTATTATTGAATCGAAAGGACATCTTCATTCACCCCTTTTCTTTTATTGATATCCAAAATATGTTGAAAATTCATATTGTACGCCACGCCGCAGTTTACATTTGCTTTCAATCTCTATACGCATCACACAGTTATCTGCCTTTAGGTCCAGATTCTGTTCTATTAAATCCAAAGCCCGCATAGATAATGTCTCTTTATCTTGCAGAATCAATAATCCTTTTAAATAATCCCGGTATGTCAGCCCTTCTCCTGTATCCTGATCCACATCTTGTATTCCCTGCTCTCCGATATTCAAAAGTTCTGACAGCTTCAGTTTCCAAGTCTCCTTACTTTTTACAAGCGGCACTTTCCTGCCCGCTACAAGAGTCCGAAGATCTGCAAGCCCCTCACCATACGCCCATGCCAACAGGATTGCATGCTTTACGACCTCTGTAATTCCCGGAACAGTAAGGAGCGTACATAAAGACAGCGCCAGAACTTCCGCCTCCGCTTTCTTTACCTCATCCGTAAGCAGATATGCATAATTGATTCCAAGTCGAATTGGCAATATTTTCTTTACAACGGCTTCTAGATTCTTCTGATCATTTTCATACCCTCCAATCAGATATTCCAACTCATAGTCCAATGCACGTTCCTCCTTCGTTTGCGTAATATCCGCAAAATGTTCCAGCAGATATTTTTCAAAAAAGAGTTTTCCGGTCACTTCATTTTTCTTTTCTTTTTCTGCAAAATTCCCTTTTCCTGTATTTAGTTTACGCACTGAGGCAAGTTCCTCTTTTTTTACACATTTCTCTGATAATTGTTCTGGATTTTCCACAATGATTTGTAATAGATTTGATTTTTGAATTGACGAGACGGATTCGATTGGATTATTTTCACTTGGCAGACTTTCTTCTGTCCCCTCAAGCATAGAGTCCAAATTTTCCTGAACCTCCGTCTCTTCTTTCTCAAAGTCTTTCCCACTTTCTTCTTGTTCTTCCCAATATGAGGTATCTTCTTCGATATGGTCTAACCCAATTTTACTTTTCACATAGCGAACTGCCTGACGATAAAATGCAGCCCCTCTGTTGTCTGTCAACAACTCTGACTTCTCCACCTGATTTGCGTTCTCCTGCGCGCCATAATATTCCAGACGCTTTAGAATCTTTCCCTCATCTAATCTTCCCTCTCCATAACCTGCATCCAATGCAAACAAATCATATTGCTCTAATAGCTGTTTTTGATATTCCGCAAATACACTTTCCACAGCAAGGATCGTATCTGCTCTTTTATAATTTTTGAGCACTTGAATTGATGCACTTTCTACCATTGCACCTAGAAACGACAAGATCAAAAGAAAAACAAGACTTAAAAACGCAGTGATCTCTCCTTTTTGCACCTATCCACCTACCTTATATTCTTCCACTTTCACTTGTGATTTTATCAAAAATGGACTGTACCAAATCTGTAAGCTGCGATTTAAAAATAATAACCAGACCAATCAACACGACCAGAATCAAAATCACCTCCACGACCCCGATTCCTTTTTCTTCTTTCATAAATTCCAAAAATCTTCTTATCTTCTTCATATACCTTCTCCTCCTGTAACTTCATACATTCTTATAACTGCATGGATAAAAATGCCGGAACAATCACGATGACAAGTACAATTGCAAGCATTCCAAACATTGGCGCAAGAAGTTTTGTTCCGGCCTCCTCACCCAATCGCTTCGCTCTGCTTTTTCTATTCTCAAATGCCTGATCCGATTCATTTCGCAGCAAATCTGTCATCCCTTTTGTTCCTTTTTTCAGATTCTGTGCAAGCAATGCCCCGAATTTCATATACACCGAGATTCCACACCGCTTACCAAATCTTTCATACGCCTCCGCCTCTGTGATTCCGCTTTGCATTTCATTGCAGGTGTATCGCATCTCTTCATACGCTGCCCGCTCTCCGGTACATATCTTCTGCTCTTCATAATTTTTCACAATCCTTTTCCACACGTTTTTCGTTGTCATTCCTGTACTTAAAAGAAGTGCAAATTTATTAATAATCTCAGGATAATCTGTAAGCATTTGTTCTTTACGTGCCTTTCTTGCTTTTTGTTCATTCTGTTTTTTCAATGCAATCATAAGCACAGCACTCACCCCGCCAAGTACAAGTACATAATAGCCTCTTGCTTCCACTTTCTTTTTCCAGTGAATTGGTTGTCCGTTTATTTTTTTCGGAAGCGAAAATACTTTTTCAGTCTTTGTTGTTTTTTCTTTTTCTTCCACCAATTGCAAAACATCCGACAGTAGTTTTTCTTCTTTGCTCTTCGACTCCGGATATACCATTGCATTTGTCACGTACAAAGCCTCCTCTCCACCATACATAAGCCTTCCGGTAAGCTCTACCAGCGTTCCCTCTGCTTTTGTCTTTTCTGTCTGAATCTCTCCTTGCACATTCATCACTTCATAATGATCCAGCTCCCACTGAATCTGCACCGGATAATCTTTCCACTCCGTAAGCAGATTCAGGTCTTTCTCCACACGATCAAGGCTTTTATTTTCACCTAAAATAACCTCATCCATTTTCTCCATCACTCGTTTGAAAATTTTTTTGGTCTCCTGTGATGTATACCTTTGTTCTTCCACATCTATCGTAACTTCTTTTTCTTTCAATGTCTGTCCGATCGTGATCTCATAAGTCTCTCGTCTGCTTCCGCCGCCATAGACATTCCGCTCGATTTCTCCTGAATCTTTTTCTTGTCTGTCCAGCCAAAAGAGTCCGAGTGCAATCGTATTTGCACAAAACAAAATCAATAAAATCTGCCTTCCTGTCTTTTCCTCACACCACACAAAAATTTTTCGTTTCTGCTTTTGAAGCACTAAAAAAAGTAATACCACATATCCAATAATACATATGATCATGATCTACACCTCAATTTCTACAATTCGTTTTCCAATCTCATATGCAATGACATATCCTAAAAAACAAATTGTCATAATTACAACTCCGGCTGCATTGCCATACAAGACTCCCATAAACTCCGGAAAACTGAACTTCATATAGCAGATCATCCCGAATGGTATCGCCGACATAACTTTAAATTCCAGCTTTTTAGAGGCAATAATCGTTCCAATCTCTCTTCTTATATCTGCCTTCTCCGACATCTGCTGTACCGTATTGCGAATAATCGCAATCATATCGCCGCCGCTTCTTTTTGCCATTACAAATACTGTCACAAACGTCTGAACATCCTCCTCGCCAGTCCGTTGTGAAAACTCCTGAAGCACTTTCTCCATTGTTACATTCACATCCAGTTGTCGAACCATATACCGGAATTCCCGCACGATCAGCTCATCTTTCTTATATATGATCTGCAGATCTTTTAATGCCTCACGCATTGCATTTTCGACTGAGTATCCTACGTTTAATGCTGTCGCCAAAGACTGTACTGCCTCCTTAAACTGTAGCTGAAACACATTTTTTCTTTTTTCTATCCACTGTTTTTCCCATGATTTTAAAAAATAGACTAAATAAGGTGCCAATAGAATTGCACATAGACATGTCCCATAGAATAAATACGAAAACATTAAAATTACAAAACTGCCTGTTAATACCGCCAACAGATAATCACGCCTGCGAATGTCCTGCTGCCAATAATTTTTCTTTCTTTTGTATCTCATGTAATTTTACCCATTCTCCTTTGATTTTCCCTCCAATCATCTCCGTCTCCTGAAACTCATACAACGTCTGAAGCTGGATCTTCCCGTCCTCATACCCTAATACCTCAACAATCTGTAAAAGCTTTCTGCTTCTGTCTCTCAGTCTTCCAAGGTGTATAATAATATCAATTGCTGAGGCAATCTGTCTCTGAATTGCCGTAAGCGGAATGTCCATTCCCATCAGAACCATTGTCTCTAATCGGCTGAGCATATCCTCCGGACTGTTCGAATGCCCGCTGCTCGCTCCGCAATGTCCGGTATTCAGACTCTGCAGCATGTCGATCGCCTCACTTCCGCGCACTTCACCGACAATAATTCTCGTTGGGCGCATTCGAAGCGCCGATTTGATTAAATCGCGAATCGAAATCTCTCCTGTTCCTTCCACATTTGCATTTCTCGCCTCAAGACGAACCAGATTCGGAACATTTTTGATTCTCAGCTCTGCATTGTCCTCAATCGTAATTATCCTCTCATCTTTTGGGATGAAGTCCGACAATGCATTTAAAAAAGTGGTTTTCCCAGAACCTGTTCCACCGCTGATAAAAATATTGTATTTTGCTTCCATCAGCCGCTTTAAAAATGGCACAAGCTCCGGTCCGACTGCCTCCCACTGTACAAGCTGCTCCATTGTGATATTCTCTTTCGGAAATTTTCGAATTGTCACAATCGGACCATTTAACGCAACCGGATAAAGTACCACATTGACTCTGGAACCATCCGGAAGCCTTGCATCCACAATCGGTGAAGCTTCGTTTACAATCCGGTTTGAACCCGCTACAATCTGCTGAATCACATCTTCCAGTTTTGTCCTTGTGATAAATCTCTTTTCAAGTTCCAAAATCTTTCCCTGCTTCTCCACAAAAATATGATCAGTTCCATTGATCATAATCTCCGTAATTTCATCATCTTCAATCAGTTCCTGCAAAATATCAAGCTTTCGGAATGTATTGAACAGTTCCTTTCCAAGACCTGATTTTTGTTTCAATGGTATATAGGACTCTTTTCCCTTTTCTTCTAAAGTCCGGTGTATGATCTCTACAAGTTCGTCATCTTCCACTTCCTTCGACAGATCCAGTTCCGCCAGAATTTTCTCATATAATTCTTCCATCTGAATCATAGACGTTCCTCCTTCACAAGCCTCCTTACCGCATTTTCAATATCCTGTGGGACAATAAACGAATATGTTTTTTCTGACAGTCTCTCCAACTGCAGTGTCTGCAGATTCTCCTCATACTGTCGCAGTTTTCCCTGTGAGATACTATCCTCTAAAATTGGCATATAAATCCTGTCACACAAATCCAGCATCTGAAAAAGTCCCTGCACACATTCGCCGACATCCAAAAGAATCACCTCATAGACGCTGTCCTCCACAATCTGTTTCAGCAAAACTTCCCATTCTTCCCAAAGTACCTCCTTCAAATCAAGACTTACCGGCATCGGCGGAATATAATCCAATTCATCCATTTTCCTGACCAGCATTCCAAGCCGAAGTCCAAAATTACTGTTCTCCTGTCTTGTATAATACAGGACGTCTCCAAGATTTCCACCGTCTGCCTGTGTAAATATTCCGCCATATCCGAAATATTCTTCCAGATTCAAATACAGCACTTTTTTACATCTCGCCAGTTCTTTTCCAAACGCCACTGCAAAGCTTGTCTTTCCCGCTCTGTGGATAGGCGAGTATACCGCCAGCATTTTAACCGATTCCTTTTTCACACTTCGCATCATATTTTCTTTTGTTCTCTCAAAATATATCTCCAGAATCTCTGACAATATCTGATCCACGCACTGATACTTGTAAACACACTTTTCATCCTGAGACACATTCTGAAAATTACCTGTCGTCAGCACAAAAATCTGTTCTGCCTCCACTCCTTTTCGCTCTTTCTTCGCACAGGTTTCATCTATGACCAAGATATGAATATTTTTATCCCGCGAAAGTATCTTTACATTTTCCCAGGTACTGCATACATATACCCTCACCGCAAATTCTTTTCGCTCCATAATATTTTCCATTAATTTCTCGGCATATTTGACTTCCTGATCGCATATTACAATATTCTTCTCACTCAAATACTCCCTCCTTCGTATTTTATTTTTCAACTTTGGATTTCTCGCCGGAATCGGCTTTTGATCTTTGAAAATTTAAGATTAACTAACTTGTACATTGCATTATAAACGCCTTTTTCTCTCTTGTCCATATCATTTTTTCAAATATTTTATTTTTGTGCAACCTCTATAAAATTTTGTACGCCAATATCCCGTAAAGCATCGCAACCCCTGGCACTCCAAGGATTCCGGATGTCAAAAAGGAAATTCCGTTTAATCCTACTCTCAGAGAGATCCCCCTATATTCCAGATACTGATTGACAAAAAAAATGAGTCCCATACCGACTACTGCTCTGACAATAAAGTTAATAAGAAAACTGGTTTTCGGCTCTTCCTGCATTATATTTTTCCCCCTGCTTTTTGTTACAGAATATGTGCAAGCTCCTCGTTTTATTCCGATTTTTCCTTTGCAAATATGGTATTTTATTCTATTTTTTGTCTATACTAGATAAAAGAGACTATTTACAAGAATGAGGGGTGTCATATGAAACTATTCCAAAAGAACTGCCAAAGAGAAACATCCGAATACAATATACACGAAGAAATCGAAAAGGTAAAAGCACAGATGGACGCCGCATATTCCAATTTTCAAAATGCCGTCGACCCAGATTTGATTGACTGCTGCATTTTTGAAAGCAATGCTGCATGGAAAAAATATCGTTTTTTATTGAGACAGGCTAAAGGGCAACGTTCCTGCCACTAAAATACGGGGGCTTAAAAAAGTCCCCGTTCCATACTCTGTTACAAAACAATCTTTATCTCACGTCCTGTGCGATGATATTGGTAATACCGTACTCCTGCCGCATCCATCATGCGTTTTGATGCGATCACAGACGGTGTGTCTGCATATTTATCGCAGTCATATATCACCTCTCGTATTCCACTTTGAATGATTGCTTTCGCACATTCATTACACGGAAACAGTGAGACATAAAGCTTCGCTCCTGCAAGACTTCCACCGCTGTAGTTCAAAATCGCATTCAGCTCACTGTGGGTTGAGTACAAATATTTTGTCTCCAGCGGATCATCGCCTTCCCTTTCCCAAGGGAACTCATCGTCCGAGCACCCGATCGGGAAACCATTATACCCCATAGAAAGTATCTTATTATCCTGACTGACAATGCAACACCCTACCTGTGTACTTGGGTCCTTGGATCTCATACCAGAGAGCATCGCAACTCCCATAAAATATTCGTCCCATGAAATATAATCTTTTCTCTTCTCAGTCATGACAACACACCTCCACATGAACTATTTTGTACCAAAAATACGATCTCCTGCATCTCCCAATCCCGGAACAATATATCCGTGATCGTTCAATTTTTCATCCAATGCAGCAATATAAATATCTACATCCGGATGTTCTTTCTGCAGACGTTCCACACCTTCCGGTGACGCAATGATACACATGAAGTGAATGTTTTTGACACCTTTTTCTTTTAGCATCTGAATTGCCGCAACACAGGAACCTCCTGTTGCAAGCATCGGATCTACCACGTACACTTCTCTTTCATTACAGTCTGACGGAAGTTTGCAGTAATATTCTACAGGCTCCAATGTCTCCGGATCACGATACAGACCGATATGTCCTACTTTTGCAGCCGGAATCATTGCAAGCATACCTTCTACCATACCAAGTCCTGCACGCAAAATCGGTACGACAGCAAGTTTTTTCCCTGCCAGTTCTTTGACAGTCGTCTCACAAATCGGTGTTTTGATCTTGACATCCTGGAGCTTCAAGTTTCTTGTAGATTCATAACACATCAACATTGCAATCTCACTGATCATCTGACGAAAATCCTTTGATCCAACCTCTTCTCTTCTAATAATCCCTACTTTATGCTGGATCAGCGGATGATCCATAACGTATACTTTTGACATACTCTTTCTCCTTGTTCTTGTTCTTTATTCTTCAATCATCGAAATGCGTCGTACATGACGCTCATCTCCGGAAAACGGAGTCTTCAAAAAGGTATCCACAATCTTCACTGCAAGTTCCGGCCCTAATACACGTCCCCCCAATGCAATGATGTTTGCGTCATTGTGAAGTCTTGTAGCTTCCGCAGAAAAGCAGTCAGAACAAAGTGCACAACGGATTCCTTTCATCTTATTCGCAGCGATGGAAATACCAATTCCGGTTCCGCAAATCAAAATTCCTTTTTCACACTCGCCATCCAAAACAGCCTGTCCCACTTTTCTCGCATAAATTGGATAATCTACCGATTCTCCATTGCAGCCGAAGTCTTTATATGCAAGCCCTTCTCGTTCTAAATATTTTATCATCTCCAATTTCAAATCATATCCACCATGATCACATCCAATTGCTATCATTCTTTTTTTGCCTCCTTATTTAGTTTCTCTGCTAATTTTAAAATCAACTCTTTTAACAGTTCAAAATTCTCTCCATATGCCACCAAAGGCTGCCCATGTGTAGAAAGAACCTGTCTGTCATCTTCAATGTACTCATTCAATGTAAATACGTTTTTTACATTTTCATATTCCGATACAATCTTCCATTTGTACGGTTCTTCCAATGTAAGCACCAATGTATCGTCATCCAAATCTTTTTCACTAAACGGCGTTGCCTCATGTGACTCCAAGGTCATCTGCTGGCTCTTCATGATTGCCTCTGCCTTTTGGTTCGCCGGCTCAGGAAACAAGACGATCATTCCTCGAGAATCCACTTCATATTCCTGTAAAAGCGGCTGATTGCGCAAGATCTCTGCCGCCATCGGTCCCCTGCAATTGTCACTGTTACTTACAAACAGAATCCTTCTGTATTTCTGAAGCTTCGTAATCCCTTCCGCCTCTATGATCTGATGACCCGCAGCTTTGATAAGTCTGTTCATAATAGCATTCCCGATTCCTTCCACGGCAAATGCCTCACTAAAAATATATGCCACCTCTTCATCATCAAATTCACGAAGCACTTTATAAAGATTTTTAGCAATGGAATTCTCGTTTGCTCTTGTCCCAATACTTTTTACGATTCCATTCGTATATAAATCCGCTGTTTCGCTTGTCGCAATGATTCCCACCTGATTTCCCCTGCGCATCTGTTCATATGCAAGCTGACGAATAGCTTTCACTGCTTCTAACGGCGCACCATTCACAATCACAAGCTGAGCTTTTGGTGCATAGTGACGGTATTTCATTCCAGGAGCTTTCGGTGCCGCATCGCTCGTCTCAGACAATGTTGTCCTGTCCACAGCAACTTCACCTATGACTTCCTCTAACATCTCCTTCGTGATTGCTCCGGGTCTGAGGATCATAGGAGGTTCCACAGTCATATCAACGATCGTTGACTCTACTCCTATTTCCACATTGCCCCCATCGATGATCATATCGATCTTTCCATCAAGGTCTTCCGCAACATGTTCCGCACTCGTAGGGCTTGGGCGTCCGGAAGTATTGGCACTCGGTGCTGAAACATAACCTCCTCCCGCCCGAATCAGTGCCCTTGCAATCTCGTCCTCCGGCATTCTCACCGCCACCGTCTGCAGCCCGCCGGTTGTTCCAAGCGGCACTACTCCACTCTTTTCAAATATAAGTGTCAGTGGACCAGGCCAAAATTTTTCTACGATACTTTTTGCTTTTTCCGGTATAAATTCTACAATCTCATCCAATGCCTGAATATCTGCAATATGAACAATCAATGGATTATCTGACGGACGTCCCTTTGCTTCATAAGTCTTCCTTGCTGCTTCCTCATTCAGTGCATTGGCTCCTAATCCATACACTGTCTCCGTTGGAAACGCCACAAGTCCTCCTTTTTCAAGTATCTCACCTGCTTCTGCAATGATCTCTGTATCAAGTTGATTTTTGTCGATTTTTTTAATTATTGTTTTCATAACTTTTATTATATCATCATTATGTACACTTAGTCTAGCCATTTTATAATCCCTGCACAAATTGCTTCCGCCACTTTATCCTGATACTCCTCATTTTTTAATTTTTCTGCCTCCTGGGCATTACTCAAAAATCCGCATTCTACAATGATCGTCGGCACTTCTGTTCTCTTTAACATATAATATGTACTGTTTTCTTTTGCCTGTCTTTTGTTGTTTGTATCCAGCGCCTTCAATGCCTCCTGCATGACAGTTGCAGCACGTTCCCCTTCTTTGGAATGTGTATAATAAAATACCTGCGCTCCTTTTATGCTCTCTTCATGATAGCTGTTTTGGTGAATGCTGACCGCAATATCAGGCTTTGTCTCATTGATAAGGGCAACTCTTTTTTTCATATCTGCAATTTTTTTATTTGATTTACTTTCATTATAAAATCCGTCGTCATCTTCTCTCGTCATCACCACATGTATCCCTTGCTCAATCAGCCTTTTCTGTACTTTTTTAGAAATCTTGAGATTCACATCTTTCTCCAGCACATTATTGATTCCTATTTTACCGGGATCTTCTGAACCGTGTCCGGCATCTAATACAACCGTCTTTGTACCTTTTTCTACCTTTTCACTTGTCACATACTCGCTCAATCCCTTACTCGCAATAATCGCCCCTATTAAAAGCAGCAATACCATCAAAAGTTCTATCTTTCTTTTCAACTATCATTCTCCATATATTTCATTGATAAAATATATGCAAAAGAAGAGCTGAACATTCAGCTCTTCTTAATCGATCAGTTCACATATTTTAAAATCAGCTCCCACACACTCGACTTTTCAAAACCTAAGCGCCATGCCGCTGTTCCAGCCAGCTTATATTCCTTCATCAGCTTAAGTTTCTCTTCCAAAGCAGTCTCATCCTCTAACCAAATCTTGTATGTGGCTCCATCTGCCTCCCACTGAGCATAGTTTTGTTTGGTTGCCTCATCTACAGTCGTCTGAGCGCCGGCATCGGCAATCGCCTGTTCTGCAGCTTCCATACCAAGCGCTTCGCTCGTCACTTTTACAGAATATTCAGCCGCTTCAGTTCCTGCCTCCTCTGCCAGCTCTTCCTCGGTCTTTGGAACTTCTTTCCAAAGTCTTGTGAAAAACGGAACCGCATTGATTACTTTTTCTTTTGGTACGGCATTTAACGTCGCTTCTATTCCCTCTTTTACAAAATTCAAAGATGCAACTGAACCGCTTTCATAAGAGCCGCTGTAATGTTCATCATATCCCATGATAATTACATAATCCGCAACTTTCCCCTGCTCTTCTATATGATAATGTGCATTGTATGTCTTCGGCACATAGTTGTCCACAGATAATACAAGTCCATTCTGTCGGCACTTTACAGATAACTCGCGGATAAACTGAATATAATGTTCTCCGCACTCTGCAGAAATCTTCTCAAAGTCGACATTAATGCCGTCAATTCCTGTCTGCAGTGCCTCTGCAATCAGCTGATTTACCAAGTTTTCTCTCTTTGAAGTATGACTAAGTACTTCGTAAGATTCTTCATAAGAACCGATTCCACCATCAAAATCTCTCACCAGCGCCCATACTTCGATATTGGACTGATGAGCATAGTTCACATACTGGGAACTTGCAAGAGAGTTAATATTTCCATCTGTATCTGCAATTGTAAACCACGTTGGAGAAATTGTTGTCAAACCTTTTGTATCTGCAATTGTCTGAAGCACTTTTTCGTTCGCACTCTGATTCGTCACCACGTGCCACGCCATATTGATTGTGTAGTCTTTTGAAATGTTTGTGTATACCTGTTCTTCAAACTCTCTCGAAATCGTCTCTTCCTTTTCATTCTTCAGACAATTTTTCTTGATATATCCAATATATCCATCCTCTGTACGAACTTTTTTCCAGTCCCCTTCATTCTCAATTACAGTTACCTTATCCTTTTTGGATACCTCTGTCAGGTACGGACTCTTCACTCCGCCTCTGTACCTCACCTGTGTATCCTTTTTGACCGTTGCCGTTCTGATCTTTCCCCAGTCACTTATAATCATGACTCTCTGCGGGTCTTCATATGTTTTAAATTCAATATTTGTATACTTCTGCACAAAATCCAGTGCGATATACGCCGTACTTCCTTCCGTCTTTATAATCGTATAATCTTCACTTTTCTTTTCTTTCTGCAGTGTATACTCATTACTTCCTACGTCTGCCCGGATCGTTCCTTCCGGGAGTGTGTACAATAAAATATTCTCATTGGAATCCCAATAAAATCTATCATTTAGATAATCTCGCACAAGCGAATATTCCAAGTATGGCTTTCCATCAAACATCGCCGCTTTCGCTTCAAGAATCTGATTGTCTATAATAACAGCTACCTGATTGTCTTGTTCTATTCCATAATATTTTTTCAAATCAGCTTTTTCTTTAGATGGGCTATATCTCTTTAATAAGAAAGCGCCTCCTACAATACCTATTACTATCAAAACAAGGATACTCATCTTGAACGCCAAATTGCGTTTTCTCCGTCTCCTTGATGCACCATTTCTTCTCTTCCTATTCGAACCATTCTGTGCTGATCTGGTTCTTTGGGTCGTGTTCTTATTTTGCATCTGCCTTGTTGTACCTGAACTCTTTCTTGTTCTTTCGTCCATGCTACACCTCCTACTTGAACCTATTATAACAATATTTTTTGTACACGTCATCAACTATTTCGACAATTTCCGCAAATATAAACAATCTAATTGTCTTCGCAAGAGGGGTATCTGTGCGTCTTTCTTAACTGTTGCTGATACTGTGAAATACGATTTCTTTAACGTCTCCCTTATCATCCCAGACGTAATCTCTCATATAGGCATTTTCCTCTTTTACCATATGTGCCGTAACAATCTGCATAGGACTTGCCGGCTGATTGTTCAACCGTATGCTGACACCTCGATTCTCGTATTTTTCTAACTCCGCATACAAATCTTTATATAGTTCTCTCTCTTCCATGTTCCGCTCCTCCATAATTTTTACAATTGGCAACTATGGCATCTGACATTCCACTATTCCTTGAGGTTCTGTGATATATCTTATGGAAATGTTTTTGCTGACAAGAAGATAGGTTTTCTCTTTAGAATTTCTTTTTTTGTTTATTTTATACGTTGCTTGTTTTGGTTTTCTGATTCGATTAAATCCTGTGATATGTATTGTTGATTCGCTATTGAAATGTGTTTGATTTAAACAAATTAGACTTTTTCAGATTATTTCTTAAAAGATTATTTTTACGAAAAGATTCTTATTGAGAAGTTAAGAATCCTGCCTTCGATAATACGTCCCTCCTTACATTGTAAACATAGCCGCCCGACATACTATCTTCTTGTAATAAAATTATAATCATTTTCATTTATTACTTGCAAGCACTATTTTGTTTATATCTAATTGTAAAGATTTACCTTGTAATTTCAAGCTTTTCTTTATCCATACTATACTTATCCACGGATTTTCCACAAGATATCCACATACTTTTCCACACAAAATTCTCTTTACATATTTTTTGTTTTTGTTTATACTAATAAAAAGTAAGCAGATCTATTTATGAATAGGAAGTGATCATTATGAAGATTGAAAAAATTAACGATAATCAAATACGCTGTACTCTTACACAAGCTGATTTAGCTGACCGCGAATTAAAACTCAGCGAATTGGCTTATGGAACTGAAAAGGCAAAATCACTTTTCCACGATATGATGCAACAGGCTGCTGCTGAATTTGGTTTCGAAGCAGAAGATATCCCTTTGATGATAGAGGCAATTCCTACATCTTCCGATTCTATTGTACTCATTATCACAAAGGTAGAAGATCCGGAAGAACTTGATACAAGATTTTCAAAATTCGCTCCTTCTCCGGCTGATTTAGACAGCAGAAAGCGAAATGTATTAGATAAACTGGAAGGCGCAGAAGATATTTTAGATTTGATAAATAAAGTAAAAGAAGCGGTATCCGAACCTCCGGCTAAAATGGCGGAAGCGAAAAAAGAAGAGATAAAAGAAGCAAAAAATCCGGCAATTCGCCTTTTTTCATTCTCGAATATGGACAGCGTCATCCATGCTGCTCATTTGCTAAAGGCAATGTACTTTGGTTCCAACACATTATATAAAGATACTTCAAACAATGTATTCATCTTAGCGCTCACACAGTCTGAGCATACAACTAATGAATACAATAAGATTTGTAACATGTTATCTGAATATGGATCCTTAGAACGTGCTTCCGGAGCAACACTTGCATATTTGGAAGAGCACTGTGAAGTATTTATAGCCAACAATGCAGTTCAACAGTTGGCAGTAATTTAAAAAAATGGGAAGAGAGTTCAAATACTCTCTTCCCATTTTTTCTTTATGCATTAATTGCTGCATTAATCTTTTCAACTAATAATTCTACGTCAATACCGTGTACCATTGCTGCTTCTTCCAGAGATTCTCCCTGTGCAGATGGGCATCCGAGACAGTGCATACCAATTTCCATTAAAATCGGTGCCACCATAGGATTAATTGCAAGAATTTCACCAATTGTCATTTCTTTTGAAACTTGTACAGTCATTTGAGATTCCTCCTTCTATAATTTTTACTTTACCTATTATAATACCATTTTTATAAATTATCAATCTCTTAAACATTTCAAAAGTTTCTCAATTGTATATACAATTGTATACAAATTGAGATTACTTAAAAGTCAACATTTTTTCTCCGTTTTTTCGACAAAATAATTTTTTTATTATTTCTCTACAAAACGCTTGTTCTTTTTTTCACAATAATAATCCACACTTTCCACGCCCTTTAGTGTGGATAATGTGGATAACTTTGAGGAAAACTACTATTTATTGTGTTTTTTCCAATTTTTCATGTGGATAAGTGTATTTTTAATTTTTTTCATTTTTTTTCACATTTCGACATTTTTGTGCATTTTGTACACGCTATTTTTCTTATGTGTTCTGGCACAAAAAAAACCTCAAGACAATTCCTGAGGTTTTCCTTATAATTTCTGAACTATTACAGAAGTCTTCTGACAGTGATAATGTTTGTATATGTTGCTGAAGATACACCAATTCCATGCGCTTCATCAATCGCATTTACAATCTGACCATTTCCTATATAAATTCCTACATGCCCCTCATAACAGATTACATCTCCCGGAACAGCCTCGCTGTAGCTTACTTCTGTTCCCGCACTTCTCATGGCACTTGATGTACGTGGCATGCTAACTCCAAAATTAGCATATACTGACTGAACAAATCCAGAGCAATCCGCTCCATTTGTCAGGCTTGTACCTCCCCATACATATGGATTTCCTACAAACTGCATTGCATAGTCCACAACAGCCTGTCCATTTCCCACTGTTTCCGCTTCTGCCGCCTTAGCCTCTTCTTCTGCTTTCGCTGCTTCCTCTGCAAGTCTTGCCGCTTCCTCTTCTTTTGACTCTGCATAAGAAAAACACTCTGCCGCAAGCTCTTCTGCTTTCGCTTCATCCAATGTCTCTACATCTACTTCCGGTTTCTTCTCTGCTACAATTGCTTTTGCTTTTTCTTCTGCTGACTCCCCTGTCAAAATATATTCTGTTTTCACATAACCGGTTACATTGCCGGATTCAATCTGTGTCCATTCTCCCACCGGACCGATTACTTTTGCTGCGTCCGCTTCATAGAGCTTACCAACCCATTCACTGTCCTGAGATGGTTCTGTTCTTACAAATAAATAACTTCCCTCTTCCACCTGTGTAAATGCCATGTCTTCGTACACATTTTTCAGTTCAGTTTCTACGTATCGTTCAATCTCAGCTGTAGCATTTGCCAAATATCCTTTATTTATATTTACAGTACTTACCCCCTCCGCATTTTTTGCTTCGGCTGCAAGAACTTTATCGTTCGGTATTAAGACTGCACTTGTCAATACTCCTAAAGCGATTCCTTTTTTCAGGAATTTAGAATACATAAATTGTCCTCCTACTATATTTTTCTTAATTGTTACAAAAATGTTAAATATGTTACATTGGTATTATATCAACGTAACATCTTACTGTCAACCGTGTATACTGTGTTTTTATTGTGAATTTTATTTTCTGTATTGACAAAATTTCACTTTTTTAATATTATAAATATAGTAACTATTACTATTATTGACTGAAAGGAGGATTCCCATTGGCAACTTTAAAATACAGCCGCCAGCGAGAGTCCATCAAAGACTATCTGAATAGCACAACTGAACATCCAACAGCAGATACTGTCTATTTAAATGTAAGGAAAGAGTTTCCGAACATCAGCCTGGGCACAGTATATCGCAATCTGAATCTGCTGGCAGAGATTGGAGATGCTATAAAGATACCTACTCCCAATGGCGGAGATCGATTTGATGGAAGAACAATTCCACATTATCATTTTTGTTGTACTTGTTGTGGCAGAGTCATGGATCTTGATATCGAACAGATGGATTTCATTAATGAGACTGCCGGCAAGAATTTTGATGGTATTATCGAGAACCACTCTATGATGTTCTACGGGACATGTAATGAATGTGTTAAAAAACAATAAAATTCAAAATAAGGATTGACATTTTCATTTGATTATGATAAATTAATATCAGTAACTATTACTAATATTGATGATAAAAAATATTATTAACAGAAAAGGAGAGTTTTAAAATGAAAAAATTTGTATGTACAGTATGCGGTTATGTTTATGAAGGAGAAGCTGCTCCAGCAGAATGTCCACAGTGCCATGTAGGAGCTGATAAATTTAAAGAAATGACAGGAGAAAGAGAATGGGCTGCTGAGCACGTAGTTGGTGTTGCACAGGGCGTTAGCGAAGATATTTTAGCTGACTTAAGAGCAAACTTCGAAGGAGAATGTTCAGAAGTTGGTATGTACCTTGCAATGGCTAGAGTAGCTCACAGAGAAGGATACCCAGAGATCGGATTATACTGGGAAAAAGCTGCTTGGGAAGAAGCAGAACACGCTGCTAAATTCGCTGAATTATTAGGTGAAGTTGTAACTGACAGCACAAAGAAGAACCTTGAGATGAGAGTAGAAGCTGAGAACGGCGCTACAGCAGGAAAATTTGATCTTGCAAAACGTGCAAAAGCTGCTAACTTAGATGCTATTCACGATACAGTTCACGAGATGGCTAGAGACGAAGCTCGTCACGGAAAAGCTTTCGAAGGACTTCTTAACAGATATTTTGGTTAATTTGAATGCTTCTTACGAGCATTTACAAAGGAGCCGACCAGCTTGTGGTCAGGCTCCTTTTACTTTATATTTTTTCTGTAATTCTGTCATATGCCATCTGGTACAATACTTCCTGAGCATTGACTGGTTTTTCTTCATTCACCCGCATGTGATAACAACCATCTTTATCTTCCCATCTTGCTTTCTGATTATCATGCAGCAAAATATCAAACAATTCCTGAAGTCGTTCTTTTAGATTCTCCTGATAGACTGGAGCGGCAACCTCCACTCTTTTCACTGTATTTCTCGTCATAAAATCAGCGGAACCAATGTAATATCTTCGTCTTTCTCCAACTCCAAATATATAGATGCGGGAATGTTCCAAAAACCTCCCGACAATGCTAAGTACACGGATATTTTCTGTCTTACCTGCAACTTGCGGAATCAGACAGCAGATTCCTCTCACTACCATCTCAATGTTCACTCCTGCGCAGGAAGCTTCCACTAACTTATCCATAATTTTTTTATCGGTGAGAGAATTCAGTTTTAATCCTATATATGCATCTTCTCCACTTTTTGCACGTATGATTTCTTCCTCAATCATCTCAATGACTTTTGACTGCAGACATTTGGGAGCAACTAAAAGATGTTTTGTCTCTTTCACCACTTCCCCTTTTGACAGTGCCTGAAAGATTCCCGCTGCCTCCAGACCAATATCCACATTTGCTGTCATTAAAGACAAATCCGTATATAATCTGGATGTTTTTTCATTATAGTTACCGGTTCCGATTTGCGTAATATACTCGATCTTTCCTTCTGCCTTGCGGGTAATCAGGCAAAGCTTTGAATGTACTTTATAATTTTCCAGACCATATATTACCTGACATCCTGCCTTTTCAAGCATTCTAGACCACTCAATATTATTTTCCTCATCAAATCTTGCCCGAAGCTCTACCAATACAACTACTTCTTTTCCGTTTTCTGCCGCCTCGCATAACGCCTCTATGATTTTACTTTGTTTCGCAAGTCGATATAAGGTCATTTTAATCGAAACTACATTTTCATCTTCCGCCGCTTCTACGAGCAGATTCAAAAATGGACGAATAGATTCATACGGGTAGGATAACATCTTATCTTCTTCTTTGATCTGTTCAATAATGCTGATTCCGTCTTTGATATCAGGTGTTTTCTGCGGAACTCGCTTTTCATAGAACATTTCCGAATTCTTTCTGAGGAGGTCCTCAATTTCAGAGATAAACGTCATATCCAGCGGTGACTCTTCACGAAATACACTGTCTGTATCCATATCCAGATATTTACACAATGCATGCACTACATTTCCGTCCATCTCACGCGAAAGACTCAGTCGTACCGGAGAAAGTTTTTTTCGTTCTTTCATTAATTCTACCATAAATTCACGGTAATCCAAATCTTCGTCATAAAGTGCATCTGCATCAATGTCCGCATTTCGAATCACTCGAATGAGAGACTTTCCTTTGATCTTGTAACCTTTAAATACTTTTGCCATAAAGTGTAAAATCAAATCTTCTGACAGCATATATCTTCCCTGTCCAAACGGCAGCTCAATCATACGCTCCAGCATATTATTTGTGCATGGAATAATTCCAAGACGTTCCTTTCCGTTTCTTGTCTCCAATACAACAACCGCGTAGATTTCCTTGTTGCGCAAAAATGGGAATGGCTGGCGTTTTCCGACTACGGTAGGTGAAATCAACGGCGCAATCTCTGTCTCAAAATACTTTTCCAAATACTGCTGTTCTTCTTCACGCGCCATCTGGAAATCAATCAGGCAGATTCCAAACTGTTCTACTTCTGTCATCAGCTTGCTGTATATTTTATCTTTTCTTTTGTTAAGCTTCTTTACTTCTCGAAAAATTGCATGAATCTGCTCCTGTGCAGTCATATTTGTCTTATTGTCTTTCCATTTACTGCTGATAAGCATCTGGTCTCTCAAAGACCCGACTCTTACCATAAAAAATTCGTCCAGATTGCTCTCAAAAATAGAGACAAATGTCATTCTCTCACATAGTGGAACGGACTCATTTTCTGCTTCTTCCAGTACTCTTTCGTTGAATTTTAGCCAGGAAAGCTCCCGGTTCATATAAATTTCTCCCATTTTCGCCTTCTCCTTTGTTTTGAATTTTCAAAAGAAACTCTCGTTTTATAACGTATAGCGACGGCGTTTTGTAATTCCAAATACGACTGTCAAAGTCAAAATAATTGCTGTGAAAAGTCCTGCTGTTTTCTGCATATCTCCGGTCTTTGGTGCATCTGATTTTGCTCCTTGTCCGGATTCCTGTCCATTGTTTGAATTCTGTCCTTCCCCCGAATCCTGCCCGTTATCCGAATCTTGCTCATTTCCCTGATCTTCTGTTTTCCGAGCAGTTAATTCATATGATGCAACGGTTCCTGATACTTCACATGCCGTTAATAAATGTGCATTTCCATCCACACTTTCCGACTCCGATATAAAACAAAGTCCTTCCGGTGAATCATCTCCTGCAATATCCGCACTGAAATCGCGGGAGTTAATATAATTTGCATAACTGATTTTCTCTGGATTTGTAACATCATACATCATTACGCCTCCGATTCTTTCCAAACCAATAAATGCGTAAATCTTTTCGCCTTCATTTCCTATAGTTACATTTTCTGCTTCAACCCCCTTTTTCCCTGAGCGGTCATCTATGTCATTATTGTCGTTCGAACAGTTAAAGTGTTCTGGTTCATAGCCTGCTGTTTTTGCTTCAAACTCATTACCGCTTGTGTATATTTCTGTCAGACCTTGCTCATCTGCTTTAAATACCGTAAAAGAGCGCCCTCCAAAGAGATAGTCAAGTTCACTGTCAAGCCCATCGTAATCACTGCTGTCAAAAAATACAACTTTTCCAGTCAGTCCACTGTTTTCAGCTGTGATTTTTCCTGTTGGAGACGTCTCTCCTTTCCCGAAATTCCGCTCATCTTCATTCAGACACTCACCCCATTCCCGAGAATCACCTTCATTTGCTGTTACTATATAGTCTACACCATTTATATGATATGTTGCAATCCCATCCGGCATACGAATTCCTCGTAATGTCTCATAAACTGCTGGTTTATATGCTTCATCTTTTTTGTCAATATCTACTGCGCAAGTACTATAATCTTCATACCCGGCAGAATAAACTCCTGTAAGAGATTGCTGGTTCAAGTCAATTACTGCGATAGCATTTGCCTCTTGAAACGTCACATATGCTGTCTTATCTCCTACTGCAATATATTCCGGCTCAAAATCTACAGAAGGATTCGTATTTTTCTTCAGGATAACTCCACTTTCTACGAGTTGTTCCCGGCTGTCAGAATTATCATACGATGTAAAATCTACCTGTGATACTGTCTGGTCTGCCAAATTAATAATTGTGACTGTCCCCTTCGGATCTATGATTCCATCCCCGTATCCATCTCTTGGTTCCCCTTCGTCCGCCGTAAGAATTTTACTATCATTCGACGCAAATGTAACCATATCCGGCTGCACTCCGGTCTCATAAACCTTATCAAAGGTCAACGTCCCATCTGCATTGCATGTAAATAACGCCACACGTCCGGTATCTGCATAATTTTCTGCCTGTATTGCAACTGCAAGCTTACTTCCGTCTTCCGAAACTGCAACAGAAGTCATATCTCCATATACAAACCCTGCACAATTTTCTTCTACCATCGATTTTACATCAATATCATTGCCATCCAAAAGGTCTATCTTTTCTGAAGACTTCATATCTTTGATCGCGATGGCTGTCAAGTTTCCGGTTACGCCATTGACCGCATATGCCCATCCAGTCGTCGTATTATAATCTACAATCTCCATCACACCGCCGTCAGCATTTGTCATGCCAGAGTCATATCGTGCCTTTTGAACCACATCCAGAGATGTCTTTGTATTTTCTTTTCCTGATGTCTGTTCTCCTCCGTCTGTATTCTTTGTAACGCTGAATGAATCGATCAGCTCACTGTCTGGTGCATCGCTCTCTCCGGAAAGATTATACACATTTACAGAAATCTTTTGATCTGTCACATCAAAAATAGCATAACTTGGACTATACTCCTGATTCCACTCTTGATTTCCCACAGGAAGATTTCCTTCCAGATAGGATGCAGAACCACTCTCTCCATTTGCTAAAATCGGAAAATCCGCATTATTATTTTTATCTAGTTTTTCAAACGGGGTATAATACTGCATATCAGAACAGCAATTTCCAGTAAGATAAATCGTTCCGTCCGGATCATTAATCGTATCCAGGCGCTCTGAATTGCGCTGTCCGTCTTTTAAAACATAACTTCTGGAATATACATGATCATGTCCTCCCAGTACAAAATCCACATCAAACTCATCCATGACTTTTTCAAATCCTCCATCTACATAGTTCTCAATATCGGAGTCTGCGGCATGCTTTGCCACTGTCTGTGTAGATTTGTGATGTGTTACAATCAGCCACTGATACTGTCCTGCATTTTCCGCATCGTTGCCACCCGGATATGCCCCTGTATTTAAAGTTACAAAAAGTACATTATCGTACAGATAATAATAATTACCTTTTGTCTCCATCTCTCTTCTCTCGGTAAAGTCATATTGTCCTTCTGCATTTGGCGTCACTCCGTTTGACTCAGATTGGTTCGCAATTTCATCTGCCGTTGCCTGAATATAGTTTCCATGACTTTGACTCGTCCCACTGTTCTGCCCACGAAATGTTGTCTTCACCTGGCTGAGCACGCCTTCACTTCCATCTACAAGCATTTCATTTGGCAGATTAAAATGATCTGCAAACATATAATGTCTGTCATGATTTCCAACCGCCGGAGCATAAAGAATCGAGGACATCTCCTTCGGTGCAAAAAATGCGGCATATTCACTTGACTTTCCCCAACTTTGATCTTCCACCTGATCTCCGGCAGATACAACCAGATTTACATTCTCCTGCATCAGCTTATCCAGCATAGTTGCCCAACCGGTCTGGTTCGTACCATCAGATGAGTTCCATCCTTCTTTGTTGCTCTCTCCATTTTCCTTGATTTGAGGATCACTTGTGAAGCCAAACTTAAACTCATTTTCTTTTGCTGTCTTATAGCTATTGATTTCCGACCATGTTTTCCCATCATCATAGGACACCTGATACTGATATTCCGTATCTTTTGTAAGCCCGTCAACTGTTGCTTTACATACCATTTTCCCAGTGTCAGTATATTTGTTTTTGTCTACCTTTGTCGGTGTATGAAGTTCCTCCACAGATACTTCCACTATCCGATCCCCAAATTTCACAATCGCTTTCTCCGTTCCTGTCGGCGCATACCAATTCAGATTCACAGCCGAATCCGTCTCCCCCGGCTGAAGTGTCAGGTACTCTACAGAAACCTCTGCATCCGTATTCCATTCCACGCTATCACTATTTTTATCTGCTGAGTAAACTAAACTCATAACATTTTGCGAGTAGGCTACAGATGCTGCTAATGCAAACGCTGCTCCTCTTTTCCATACTTTTTTCATATTTGTTTTCCTCCTAAATAAACGCACTACGAGAGAATTGTAAAAGATATTTGTTAAATTCAGAATTGTTTTTTGCAAAAAGTATGTTAATTTAATTTTTTCAAAAGTTCTTCTTCCCTGTTATGAAGTGAAATCTAAAAAAAGATTGCGCAATAGCGCAATCTTCGCGCGCGAGCGGTTCACGCAGTGATAATTTCACCCCCGCGAGCTGCGCATCTTTGCACGAAGTGCATTTTTTGAATTATAGGATTCCAAAGGATTTTCCTATAATTCAAAAAAATCCTGTAATTCAGCTTTCCGCTGAACTACAGGATCATAGAGTAAATGTTAGCTGACCATATGGGAACTAATCTGGAAATCACAGATGCGCCTGCTAATGGAAGTACTTTTTATATATCCTTCCTATCGGTCTGTAAATAAGAAGCACCACGCCGACCATAAACGCTGCGTTTATCACTGTGGCAGGGATTGAAGTGAGCGCTCCCAAAAGTGCCGCATTCACTCCACTTCCCGCAATCAAAAGTGTAATCGTTCCCATCACAAATTCAATCACAATATTCATCACAGCGTACACGAACACGCCGATCGTGACAGCCCGGTATTCTGTCTTCTTATCATCTTTCCCTTTGACAAAGTGTTTTAAAATGGCACCGAGGATCAGGCACTTCACAATTGTCTCTATAAAAACCTGTGGAATCGCCTGCACGTATCCGTTTAACAGATCAAATAATACAAGTCCGATCGTTCCTGATACTGCACCTTTCTTCCCGCCTTGCAGCAGCACACCCAGCACAACAAAAATATGTCCAAAATGTACAAATGGTGTCCCAACTGCTGCCGGAAGCGGAATCCGAAACATCTGTATCCCAAGAAATGTAACTGCGGCAAAAAAACCAGCCGTCACAATCGTCTTTAAGTTTATCGTACTACTCTGCCTCATAGTTAAACAGCCTTTCTCTTCATATGAATAAGTCCGCTGCGAAGCAATACCGGTCTGAGCGCATTATATACAACACCGACCAGAATGACTGATACCACTGCATTTACGAATGTGGTCGCCGTGCTCCATTTCGCAAGCACCTCCGCCATCTCCTGCGGCTGTCCCAGTATCCACTGTTTATAAAAATAACCTACAAGCGGATCTGCGATTACATTGAATCCAAGCCCTGCAACAGATGCAATCACACTCCATCTGAGCACATACTTCTTATCACTGCTCTCATTGATCTTGGCAATGCGATGCGCCACAAGTCCGACAATCAGACCGATGCATAACTTTAATACAAATGTCTTTGGTGCAACTGTAATATAAACCGGATCCATAATATCTGCAATAGACATTCCGATAGCTCCTGCAAGTCCGCCATACCAGCCGCCTAACAGCAGTGCCCCAAGTACACATACCGCATTTCCCAGATGCAGTGATGTGGCATCTCCACCAGGCATCGGTATCTTGATCTGCAAAAATGTAAAGGTCACATAACATAACGCCGCCACCAAAGCAGTCTGTGCTAATTTTATCATTGTCTCATTCTTTTTTTCCATGTTGTATACCCCTTTCCTTACTTAAGTTAGGTACTATACTAACATCATTCTGGTATATTTAAAAATACCAGTTTTTGAGTTTTTAACCAGTCCAGTTTATTTATTTTTGGTTCGCCGGTTCTATGGCAATCGATTTTCCTTTGATTTTTGCATTCTGCATCGCATGCAGAACGTCTTTCGCATACTCTCTCGGAACCTCTACAAATGTATATTTGTCAAACATATCGATGGTACCGATGAGTTTTCCAGGCATTCCGGTCTCGCCCGCAAGCGCTCCAAGAATATCTCCCGGTTTTGCTTTTTGCTTTTTTCCAATATTGATAAACAAACGTACCATTCCAGGCTCTTCTGCTCCGGTGTCACCAAAGTCCATATCCTCCGCTGAACCGTCATCGCCCATCGTCATTCCCGTACACATTTTCAAGAATGCAGCCGCAATGTCCATCGCTGTGTAATCAGAGCCATTTACTTTGCTCTCGATTGCATTGACCATCGCTGTCAGATCTTCTGTCTCGATAATGCGGTCAATGTCCTCCAAAATATTCTCCATCTTTGTGTTCGCAACATCGTCCAATGACGGAACCTTTTGTGCATAAATCTTCGTCTTACAATATCTCTGAATCTCTTTCAGTTTATACACTTCTTTTCCGGATACAAATGAAAACGAACGTCCGACTCTTCCCGCACGCCCCGTTCTCCCGATACGGTGTACATAATATTCATCATCCTGCGGCAAGTCATAGTTAAATACTGCTTCTACTTCATCTACGTCAATTCCTCTGGCTGCCACGTCGGTCGCAACAAGAATGTCTGTCTTCCCACTTCGGAATCCCTGCATCACACGGTCACGCTGCGCCTGCTTCATATCACCGTGAAGTCCCGCCGCAAAATATCCTCTTCCAAGCAATGCGGTCACAAGAAGGTCCACCTGCTTTTTCGTATTACAGAAAATAACAGAAAGCTTTGGTGTATAAATATCTAAAAGACGAGTTAACACCTCTTCCTTATTCTTTGGTCTTACTTCATAGTAAAACTGCTCGATATTCGGAACTGTGAGCTCTTTTTTTGTCACTTTCACCACTTGGGCATTCTTTTGGAATTTTTTTGTAATCTCCATAATTGCTTTTGGCATTGTCGCTGAGAACAAAACTGTCTGTCTTTCTTCCGGCACTCCGCTTAAAATCGTCTCAATATCTTCGCGAAATCCCATATTGAGCATCTCGTCTGCCTCATCAAGGACAACCGTGTGCACCTGATCCATCTTGATCGTCTTTCGTCTCATGTGATCCATCACACGCCCCGGCGTACCGATAATAATCTGTGTCCCACTTTTCAGAGAACGGATCTGTTTTACAATCTCCTGCCCTCCATAGATTGGAAGCACTTTAATTCCATGCATATATTTTGCCAGATTTCGAATCTCATCCGCCACCTGTATTGCGAGTTCTCTTGTCGGGCAAAGAACAATCCCTTGCAGCTTTTTGTTTTTCGGATCGACTTTCTGTAAAAGTGGAATCCCGAATGCCGCTGTCTTTCCGGTTCCTGTCTGCGCCTGACCAATGATATCTTTTCCTTCCAAAATAACCGGAATTGCTTTTGCCTGAATTGGCGACGCCTCCTCAAATCCCATGTATTTTACTGCTTTTTGAATCTCTGAACAAAGTCCGAGATTCTCAAAATTCATATTTCCCATATTTTATATCCTTTCTATTTAAAAAAGATTGCGCAGTAGCGTAATCTTCGCGCGGTGTGCATTTATTGAATGATAGGATTCCAAAGGAATTTCCTATCATTCAATAAAAATACCCTTCACTTGCCACCAAGTAAAGGGTATTCACAAAGTTTCTGGGTAACATCATAACAGAGCAAAACGCTTTTGTCAAATTTAACTTGCTATTTATACATATCAGGTGTAATATATACATATACTTAACATAGTATTAATTACTACATATAATATTTTTCATCACCAGGAGGTATGACTTATGAATAAAAAGCATTTAAAAGACCCGGGAAGCGCAATCACTCATTTTATCGGCATGTTAATGGCAATTTTTGCCGGAATACCATTACTGATAAAAGCTGCCCATGAACCAAGCCCAATTTACCTTATCTCACTTACGATTTATTTGGTCAGCATGATCTTATTATATGCAGCGAGTACGATTTATCATTCCCTTGATATCTCAGAAAAAGTGAATAAAAGACTGAAAAAATTTGACCACATGATGATATCCGTTTTGATTGCCGGAAGCTACACTCCGATTTGTCTGCTTGTCTTAAAAGGAACAACCGGAATCATTCTTCTTTCCATCGTATGGGGCATTGCAATCTTCGGAATACTGATCAAAGCATTTTGGATCAACTGTCCGAAATGGTTCTCTTCTGTGCTGTATATCGGAATGGGCTGGACATGTGTTCTCGCCTTTACAAAATTGTTGAACGCACTTTCTCCCGCCGCATTCGGATGGCTTTTAGCAGGTGGTATCATCTACACCATTGGCGGAATTATTTACGCACTGAAACTTCCAATATTTAACAGCCGGCATAAAAATTTCGGGACTCACGAGATCTTTCATCTGTTTGTAATGGGTGGAAGTATCTGTCATTTCATCGTAATGTATGTGTTCATACTTTAAATATATGTATATCAACGGAGACTATACAAATAGCCTCCGTTTTTCTTATTCTTCAATATTCAATATGTTATTTACAGTCTCTTTTGTCATCGTATTAACCATTTTCGAGCCATCCATCTGCACATAATTATAGGCATCACTCTCATCTCTTCCGCCTACATAAAGTGTAAATGTCTGTTCTTTATCATCGCTGTCTGTATATACGACTGTGACTGTTGTGCGCTGTGCCTCATCTAATCCATATTGAGCCAGTTCGTCCGCCTGTACAGAATAGTCCACGCAATCTACAAAATAAGCTGCTCCAAGTCTTCCGCCGATTGCTGTGATATCATCTGACTGATCACTGTTATCTGCATCATACTCGGTTGTCTCGCCGGCTTTTGTAATTGTCACCTTCTTGATATTATCTGATCCAATGCTTGGGAATGTCTCTTTCTGAAGCATAGAATCCAAATCAAAATTCATTGCATTTACCACACTGTAATCTACCGTATAGATCTTTTCCTTATCTCCTACAGTCATATAATAGTCTTCACCTGCCGCATTGCCGATATAAATGTTCTGTTCTTCTCCATCAGCATTCTTGAGCGTGATCGTATACTGTGGCTCTTCCAGTCCATAGTCCGCAAGTGTATCTCCATCGGTTAACTCCCGATTAGCTGAAAGCGTTCCAAAAGTCTCCGCCATCGTCTTAAGACTGCTCTGCTGCAGTGGAAATTCTTTATCAGACTCACTGTACCATGTACCATCTTCTTTTATAAACGACATCGTATCTGTTCCGTTCGTATACTGAATTGAGGTGATATCCGACATATCAAGCACTGCAATCTGTTTCTCTTCGTTTTCTTTCTCCGCAGATTTCTTTTTTAACTGCCCTGTCACAACATACGCAACTACAAGCACAACCAGAACTGCCAAAAGAATGATCAGTGATTTATATTTCTTCATTCTATGTCCTCCTTACGCTTTACGGCGTTTCAGCCATCTTACAAATCCAAAGATGACAATGAGAACCGGAACACCTATGATCGCTGCAAGTCCTAATAATCCTGTGTGCTGCATTGTATTGAATGTTGTCTCCAAGCTCTTCGCTTCGATTGAAAGATTGTCTACATCGTCAAAATTACTTGTAACCGCATTCATAAATAGCGTTGTATTTTCCAAGGTTGAGAAGGAATCTGTCACATTTGCATCGATCATAGTTGCCGCCGAAATAACTGTAAATCGGCTTTCATCCTCTGTTGCCACAGCGCCAAGAGTATAAGTTCCCTGAGTCTCCTTATCCTCTGTCACCGCATATCCGTTGCTGGAAGTTGTCATGAAGCTGTCAACTGTGATAGTATCACGTTCCGGATCTGCCGTGTTAAATCCAAGCGCATTGATCAACAACACCATTTTTGAAGAAAGACCGTCCGCCATCTCTCCGCTTGCTGTGATCTCCGGGAATATGTAATATGGATTTCCTTGATAGCATCTTGTTGTGTCTGCAATATAGCCGTCTACCTTTTCCATTCCGTAAGTCTTCATCAGCGCATCTAAATTCGGTGTCTCATTCTGCGTATCTCCCATAATGAACAATACCTTCCCGCCATTTGTGAGATAATCTGTGATCAATGTCTTCTCGTCCGCTGTCAAATCCGACGTCGGCGCATACAGAACAAGCAGATCACAGTCATCCGGAATCTTATTATTCATCATCAGATTCAACTCAGATATTGTGAAATTGGATTTTCCCATCAAATCTGTGATTGTCGTGGAGAAAGTAGATTCTCCGTGTCCTGTTGTGCGGTAGATTGTCTTTGAAGCGTCACTTGTCACATAGTTTATCGCACTTGTCAGCTGGCCTTCTGCATCAAACTCACTTTCTGTCATTGACCCTGTCGTATAATAAGACATCTCATCGTACACAATGATATCTGTGAACGGGATTACCATCTTCTTTTCTGTATCCTTACACTCTACAACAACGCTGTTCTCCTGTGCCTCATATTCTGTAACCGCTGAAGGATGCAGTACCGGATCCACCCAGTCTACCTTCACCTTGTTTGAGAGCGCTGCATATTTCTCTATGAATGTCTGAATTCTCTCATCTGTAGAGCTTTTCTCCGCCAACACATGAATCTGTACCTCTTTATCCAGATTCTTCAAAAGCTTCTTGCTCGTCTTCGTAATCTCATAGAGTGAATTACCACTCAAATCTACACTTTTCATACTGTCAGGAAGCTGACCTGCAATCATATTTATCACGATCACGATTGCGATTACCACCGCAGTTATTACCATACTATATGTCCCATAACGTGATTGAGGACTTTGAAACATTTCTTTTATTTTCTTCACCGATACAGCCTCCTAACTCCAACGTCTTTTTTGTATAGTCTGAATTGTCAGAAATACAAACAATGCAATGAGTGAAAAACATAAGATCAAATCACTGACATCCAATAGTTTGTTCATATACACATTTGAAAAACTACCGGAAATATCTAATTTACCCAAAAGATTCACGAGCAGATTCTCAAACAAAGATGATTTCACAACGTATGTAACGACACATGCAATCACTCCAATTGCTTCTATCACCGCGCTGATAACCCAGTTTTTTGTCAACTGGTATATAATCAACGCCACAATCGTGATAATTGCGATTATTCCAATCACTCCACTGATTGCCGTACTCGGGATAAAATCTAACAATCCGCCCCACAGATGTAAAATGAGAAGCACTGCAAAAGTACTTACCGCTGCGATAATCTGGCTTTCTGTCAACGCAGATAAAAACATTCCGATTGCTATGTAGACACAGCCAAGTATAAAAAACATCAAAATCGCCGCATAGTCCACCCGCAAATAGGCAGTCCCCTGCATTTTGATCACCAGCGGATAGATGCAAAAAATTAGATTCGGAATCAGAAATACTGTTACCATCGCAAGATATTTCCCAAGCACAACATCCACCAGACGGACCGGCGATGTCAAAAGTAGCTGGTCTGTCTTACTCTTTCGTTCTTCCGAAAAACTCTTCATCGTCAATATCGGCACAGCAACGAGGAACATGAACATCACGCCGGATAACGCGTAAGAAAAATACGGATACCCTGCATTCAGATTATATGCCATAAAATAAATACCGACAAACGCCAGTAAAAATGCGATAAACGCATACCCGATCATAGATTGAAAATAAGATTTTAACTCTCTTTTATAAATTGCTTTCATCTGATTTTTGTCCTCCTGTCAATTCTAAGAATACTTTTTCCAACGAAACTGTTGTCTTCTGCAATGTGAGAAGAGGACATTGTGCCTCTGCAAATGCACTGAAAATCGCTTCTCTGATATCTTTTCGTTCTTTCGTCTTAACCTCTGCTTTCAAGATCTCATTTTCCTGTGTATAGGTCACATCTTCGATATCTTTCAGTCCACTTAGGATCTCTCTTACCGTCTCTTCTTCGGCTCTTGTCTCAATATGAATCGTATCGGAGCCATTCATCAATTCTTCCAAATGCTCCGGAGTATCGCTTGCAACCAGCTTTCCTTTTGAGATAATCATAATGTAATCGCACACTTCACGAATCTCCGCCAAAATATGCGAACTCAAAATAACCGTGTGCTCTTTCGCCAGTTCACGGATCAGTTCACGAATCTCAATGATCTGCTTTGGATCGAGCCCTACAGTCGGCTCATCCAGTATGATAATCTCCGGAAATCCTAAAATCGCCTGCGCAAGTCCTACTCTCTGCTTATATCCTTTTGACAGATTTTTAATCAATCTGTCCTGCACGTCTGCGAGCTTGACAAGCTTCAACGCCTTTTCAATCTCCGCTTCTCGGTCTTCTTTTTTAATCTTTTTTAATTCTGTTGAAAACTTAAGATATTCCATGACAGTCATATCCATATATAATGGAGGCAGCTCCGGCAGATAACCGATACTTTTCTTCGCCGCTTCCGGCTCCTTCAAAATATCGTGCCCATTGATGAGTACCTCACCGTCTGTTGCCCCCAAATATCCTGTCATAATATTCATTGTGGTAGATTTTCCGGCGCCGTTCGGTCCGAGAAATCCATAGATTTGTCCTTTTTCAACTGTAAAGCTCAGATGATCTACAGCTGTGTGATCGCCATATTTCTTGACTAAATTTTTTACTTCTATCAATTTCTTCCCTCCTGAAACAACATGAATTGTTTATATTATATGAAAAGAAATCGATAACTTTATGATATTTTTGTGTTTAAATTATGAGAATTCTGTGTTCATTCTGTGAAACACATCTTTTCCCACTAAGCGTCCTTCTTTTGCAGATTTAATACTAAGTTGAATCCAAACGGATTTATAACAACTCCTGACATCTCATCATTCAAAAGATTAGATACTTTTTCAGCCTCTACGACGCCTCCCTTAAATTTGTCCTCACGATTGAACTTTTGAAATTCGTGAAGATCTGTGAATAAAGGAAGGTAAGCCTGTCCTTCTTTTTGTTTTAAAATTGGGATGCCATGCTCTTCCTGTGTCGGAACAATGTATTTTCCTCTGCTGAAATGCACCAGCATCTCTTCATAAGTCTCTTTCAGTTCATCAGACATTGGAATTGTCTGATTCTTACGAAATTCCTGCTCAAAATAAAGCGCTGTGAGCTGGAATTCCGGATTCTCCACACGCACTTTCCCATCGTCAATCTCCGCAGGATCTTTTCTGCGCAGCAAATCACTGTGCTGAATCAAAATATCTCCATCCACGCCCTGATTGATATGCAGACAATTCACTCCCATCGGATAGAGGCTTGTATAAAACTCTAAAAACAGACGGTTTTCGACCTTTGCTATATGTACGAGGTTCCCTGCATCTAAAAGCTTCTTTCCAGCTTCCTTTGCCGGCTCTTCCTCAAAATAGACAAACACCTTATCATCGAATGTCTCTTCGTCACACGCAACATACGGCATCTTTGTAAATCCTGACATAATCACATAAATTGCTTCTGCCTGTTGTAAATTTTTAATTACTTCTAATTTTTTATCGCTCATATTTTCCCGATTCCTTCCTTTTTTTGCAAATATACATCTAACTCCTATTATAATATAGAATATTCTTAAAGTATAGGAAAATGTTCTATCAATTTTTCTTTTTCTTTCCGACTCATGTGTTTGATCGCATACTCTCGCTTCATCGCTTCCTCTTTTGCTTCAAAAGTCTCATAATACACAAGTGTGACCGGCTTTCTCGCCCGCGTGTATTTGGCGCCTTTCCCGCTGTTATGATCTGCAATTCGCTTTTCCAGATTATTCGTCCACCCCGTGTATAGCGTGCCATCCTTGCATTCTACGATATATGTGTAATTCATTATTTTTTCCCTCTTTTCCTGAATACCATTATAAGATAACACACCCCTGTCACAGTGACAATTCTCTGTATTATGAAATGCGCTTTTTGCATTATAAATCCCTGTTGTCTTACCCAATTCATGTCGGGCTTGCCGCATCATTTAATGTCTCGTTTGTTCCGTTTAAAATCAGACGTTGCCTGTCTGTATCTCTCACATAACATTCCATCTCCGGGTTCCGGAGATAATTACATCGAAAGTCAAACGTCGCTTGTGAAAAATCATCGGTAAAATTCCGTTCTTCCTCCCTTTGTGTTCTTTCATTTATCCTCATTGTAAGAAAGTTCAGAAAAAAAATACCATTCTTTTCGGAGGTTTTAATTTTGCTTTATTATTTTGCAATAAAAGAAGCAGCTCTTAACGAACTGCTTCTTTTCTTATTTTCTTATTATTTGTCTGTTTTTCTTCTTTTGAATAACAGAAGTGCAATTGCAACCAAAGCGCCAAGAGCTGTCGCTGTCATAGTTGTCATCACATTTGCTGTATCACCTGTATCCACTACTGAATCTGATTTTGAATCTGGTTTTAAATTTGGTTTTGAACCTTGATTATCACTATCATTTGGTGTAGATGGTGTCGTTGGTGTATTATCTGTATTTACTTTCTTAATAGATACATTGAACGGAAGGAATGTTACATCATAGTTCTGATTCTGTGAAGCAGACTCATCTAATGCATATGTAACTGTATAAGTTCCAGCATCTACCGGCATTCCTTCTGTCTCAATCGGAGTTTCCAGTTTTGTTCCATCTGCTAATGCTGTCTGGCTTGTTACAACCTTTAACTCTAAACCAAGATCTGCTGCGTCTGCTGTATCTTTATCTGCTGCTAATCCAGAAATTGTATATGGCGCTTCTGCTGCTTTTCCATCATATGTTTTTTCTACATCTTCCGCGCTGATTGTAATCTCACGTGGAAGGATCTCCAATGTACCATTCTCTTCTACAATACCGTACTCGTAGTTTTCACTTTCATTCTCTACAGTTGGTATCAACGTGTAAGTTCCTACATCTTCACCTTTTTCACGTACTACTTTGATTTCACCCAGATTTTCATCTGTCACAGCATCACCCTTCTCGTCTGTTACACTGAATGAATAAGCCGGATCCGCATCATCGTAACGTTTTACGTAATTTCCGTCATTTTGCTCTCCACCAGTAACAGAGATTGTAATTACCTTTTTGGCAATTGTAAGTTGTCCATACTCAAATGTTACTTTATAGTTTGCATTCAATACATTTTCATTTTCTGGATAAATTCTATAGGTTCCTACATTCTCTCCCGGCTCGCGAACAAGTTTGATGTCAAGGTTATCGTCACCAACCAGTTCTCCTTCTAATGTATACTTAAATTGCGGATCTTTTTCTCCATACACTTTTGCTGTCGAATTAATCTTAACTGTAAGTTCTCTTGCTTTGATCACAACATTAAACGGCAGGAATGTCACTTTATAGTTTGCATTCTGTGAAGCTGTTTCATCAAGTGCATAAGAAACTTCGTAAGTTCCCGCTTCTGTCGGCATATCTGCTTTTACGTGAAGTCCAAGATCTTCTGCATCTGCTGTATCTTTATCTGCCGGCAATCCGGAAATTGTGTACGGTGCTTCTGCTGCTTCTCCGTCGTATACTTTCTGTACATCTTCTGCGCTGATTGTAATGCTGCGTGGAATAATCTCAAGTGTTCCAGTCTCAACTGTATAAGTATAGTTTGGACTTAAGTTTTCCACAGTCGGAGTAATTGTATAAGTATTTACATCTTCTCCCTCTTCACGAACTAATTTTACTTTGCCAAATTCTTCATTTTCCGGCACATCAGTATTAACCAGTGCATCTACACAGTAAGTATAAATTGGATCTATATCTCCATAACTTTTTGTGTAATTTCCGCTGCTGTCATTTCCACCGGTAACTCTGATCACTGCATTTGCCTGTGTAATCTCAAGGTTACCATTTACTACTGTAATTGCATAATTTGCATTTAACTCTGCTTCATTCTCTACATAGATTTCGTAGTTTCCTACATTCTCACCCTGTTTACGAGCAAGCTTGATACCAAGATCTTTCAGAGTATCTCCCTCTGCCAAACTTCCTTCTGTGATCTCATAAGAGAATGCCGGATCCTCTGTACCATATGTTTTTGAATAAGAACCGATTTGAACAGTAATTGCTCTCTGTTCGATTGTATGTGTTCCGTCCTGAGTCTTAATTGTTCTATAGTAGTTTTTCTGAACTGACTTTGGTACACTGACAGAAATTGCATGGCTTCCTACTGCAGAGTCATTGCCATCACATTTTACTGTTGCTTTGATCGTCTCTACATCTCTTGCAGCAAGACCAGATGTTGTATACTGCACTTTTGTGAGATCTGTCGGTTCCCCGTAAGTTGTTGTCAATAATCCAACCTGAATCTTTCCTTTTGCATATGATTTCAGAATCAGTACGGAACCACCGCCTAATTTGATTGCCGGCTGGTAAGTATCATCTCCTGCAAATGATGCTGATGCTAAATAGAAGCCTGCATCTACCGGCATCTCTTTGCTGTAATATCCTTCAATTCCTGCTTCGATTCCTGCATATTTTACTTCTGCATCTGCGATTCTGTCGCCATTTGCATTATAAACTCCTGCTTTTAATCCGTGTGGATTACCATCATATCTTGCTGTCAAAGCTGATGGCTCAAATTTAATTTCTACTTCTTCTCGCTGAATTGTATATAATCTGCTAATTGGAAGTGCGAAATAATTTCCTCCCAATACATAAACACTTTCTGTGTACGCACCTGGCTCTAAACATGGAGTTGTTCCTGTATAAAGCTTTCCGCTTGTTGTCATTCCGACATAAAGTGTATGAACATTGTTTGTCTCCTGAACATCTCCGTCTACAATGTGTCCGCCGAAGTCAAATGCCTGCGCCTGACTGATTGTCAGTTTGTGCGCATTGTTGTCAAATTCCTGATCAAATGCAAGTTTTACATCTGATGTCTTTGGAGCGACTGTGAGAAGTCCTATTCCTAATGCTGTCTTATAGTTTTGGCTTGCTGTAACACCAACTGCTGTATATACTCCTGCTTCACTCGGAAGTTCGCCAAGAGATACTGTTGTGTCAAGTAGTCCCGGAGCAACTTGCTCGATCACATCGATTGCCTGCTGAATTCCGGCAACTATATCACTGATATCTGCCCCTGGAATTTTCTGTAAAATATCAGTCAGCTGACTGACTTTAAATTCTTTAATTCCAAGTGTGTCTGTAATAAATTTTTGAAGAGACAGGTTTCCGATAACCGGAATCTCTTTTCCTGCGATATCGTTGATTGTAATCTGAGATGCATCCACGCTCACATAAAGAGCTCCGTTTCCTGTCACACCACCAATGATTCCAATTACTTTTGCATCGGAAGGGTTTGATGAAAATACCGGTGCAAAACTTTCTCCGTATGTAATATTCTGAGAATTTACAGTTACAGAGGCTTTTCCTTTTTCAATTGTGATAACAGTACTTGCCTCACAAGGTTTATAATCGTCAGAGCCTTTGTAAGAGACTGTTACTGTCTGCTCTCCAAGCGCTCTTTCAAATTCGATTGTGAAGTCATCGATTGTATGTGCAATCGCAGTTCCCTCACCTGTGTTTAAAGAAGCGATGACTTTCTCATAGATTTCCTGCTTCATCGTCTCTTCTGTGTTATATTGTAATGTAACACCAGCATTCAATTCCAAAACTGAGACAGAACGCGGGTCTACAATCGTTACTGTAATTTCATCAGAACTAAAACTTCCATATTGGTCATTGCCGGCATATGTAATTTTAATCTGCTCTGTCTCTTTTGTTCCAAATTTATGATCTGTAAATCCATGCAAAAAGTCTGGTTCATAATTTACTTCCTGCCATTTCCCCCATGCTCCTGCATAGTACTGAATTGTCACATCATCTACTGTCAGGTCTGCCGGAACAGAAGCTCCTGCGTTGACCAAAGTGTTGAAGATATTTGACTCTGTTGTAGCCTGATCCATCCCATCACGGTATCCAACTGCATATACGCCATCTTCGTTTTTGTCATTTAACGCAAATCCTGTCTTTACAAGCGTTGCGCTTACTGAATATGTCTGATTTTCTCCTGCCTGATAAGATGCGCTTGCTGTCTGATTTGCAAAAGTGACATTATCAAGTGCTGTATCATTTACTTTAATCTCAGTTACCGCATAACCTGCATTGGGTGTTACTTCAATTGTAAATTCCTTGTTATTCTCTACCTTAACAGATGCATCACTGCTTTCGTTAATCTTAATTTTGGCATTTTCGACTGCTGTACTCTCTACTGTCGAATACTGTCTCAGTGTATATACCACTTTTACAGTTGTATCTGCCTGTACTGACGCTACTGTGTAAGTTCCGTTTTCATTTTGAGTCACGCCTTCTACAGTTACGTCATACCCGTCAATGTCTTTCACAGAAAATGTCACTGCTTCGTTTTGGTAAACCTTAGCAGATGATGCACTCTGTCCGTCGATCAACACTCCCCCTGCTTCATGTCCTTCGACTACAAAACCTACATTGTAGTAGATTTTAACTTGCATTGTCCCTGCATCTTTCCATTTTCCGAAAGGTTGCCGTGTCTGTACATCATACACATTTGACTGCAATGTGTGTGATTTTGTGATATCTACAGTCTGCCACTCATCCTGTGTCCCTGAAACCCGGAAACGATATTCAAGGGCAACCCCAAATGCATTTTGAAACTTTCCACGAAGATCTACCCCCGCTACTTTGTTCCCATGAAACTCTGCTTCATGTTCTGTCTGCTGTGTATTAGTATCTTCATCCTGTTGCTGTTGTTGATCCACCTGCTCTGTCGTCTCTTCCTGTGACTGCACTTGCTGTTCTGTCGTGCTCTGTGGCTCAGTCGCTGTCACATCTTCCGCAAATACGGTCGTCGGCACATTGCTTAATGTCAGCGCAAGTGTTAGTACAAGTGCAAGCAGACGCTTTGTCTGATTCTTTTTCATTACAGTACGTTCTCCCTTCTAATGTAATAATGTTCTGTTCTTGATTGTGGTAAAATTCCTGAAATGGTATTTTTTCCCAATGTTCATTATAAATATGAAAATCTATTGTTTTCAACACTTTCTCGGGTTTATGACGTTTTTCTCGTTTTTTTACATTTTTGTCGAGCAACCGGATTATTTGTCGTCAAATCACCTGTGTATTTTTCAAAAATCAAAATATGTATATTGCAAAATGTCGAATTAAACAAACCAAGATTTACACTTCGTATCAACCATGTTAAAATGTAACAATCACAATACTTGACAGATGTAGGAGTATACATACACATGCACTTTAAAAAGCTTTATTTAAATTTTTTTCCAGACAAAAAGTCGGGCGTCAATTGATCACTTTATAATACATACTTTGGATGCTGAGATTCATAAACTTATTGATGAAGTACATCCTCATTATCTGACCATTCCTGGAATTGAGCCGGGAATAAACAATTCCGGCACTGAATCTTATGACGGCAGAATGGTGAATCATGGTTCATCGCAGCTCCATGAGACTTGTGAGGTAAACCAGCTTATCCTTACAAACACCAACGAGACTTGCGAGCAATTGAACTTAACTTCTTATGTAGAATTCTGCTTCTTATTTCGAGTCAGGGACCGGCCGTGGTATGGGATTCCGCGATTCCTGTCAGGATCTGCTTGGATTCGTACACTTGATCCCAGATTGCGCGCGCCAGAAAATTCTCGACATTGCAGCGACACAGTTTGAAGATGGAAGCGGATTTAATGATGATCCACTGTGACTGATTGCAGGTACTGCTGCCTATATCAAAGAGACCGGGGATCTGTCTATCTTAGATGAAATGGTAGACTTCAACAATGATTCTGCACTTGCGAAACCATTATCAGAACATCTGAAACGTTCCTTTGACGGTCTGGAAATAGGTCCTTGTATTCCATCAAATATGGATGGATTTACGGCAACTCGTAAGTACCGCAATGCAGTGTATTACATCACAGTAAAGTACCCGAATCATGTAGAAGAAGTGATGGGATAAGAAATCCCCATCACTTCTCCATAGAATCATATTTCTCACGGTATTTTTTCGGTGTCATTCCATATTCTTCTTTAAACAGTTTATGGAAATGACTTGAATTTTCATACCCAACTTCTACAACAATCTGCTCTATCGGCGTGTCTGTCTCCGTCAGGAGATAGGCCGCCTGGAGTATACGTCTTCTTTGTAAATATTTTGTAAAGGTATAAGGGGAATACTGGGTCATAAGACGGCTTACATAATAGCATGGAAGATTATGATGTTCGCAAAACTTGTTAAGCGATGCCGTCTGGTAGTTCTCCTCTATGTATCTTAAGGCTTCCAGCACAATCTGACTTTCATAGGAAGATGGGGAGCCGACTGTGATCGTATACGTTCTATTCGATAATTCCATCAGCAGAACTCCCATCGTCGCCTGCAAAATTCTCTTGCTGTTTCGCGTCTGATTCAAAAGGCTTCGTGTCATATTCTCCAACAGATTCTGGGCATCCGGCAAATCCTGCAAATGAAAATGCAAAAACTCCTTATCTTTTCCGTCATTCTCCGCCGCTTTTTTTATAAAACGCCGAAGCGCCGTATCTTCGTTCAGCATGCTGAGCGGATATTGTAAAAACTCCGGAAGAACAAATATTTTAATTCCAATATCGTTATACCCCGAGGCGCTTGCTGAATGCGGTGTTCCCTGTTTGATAAACAAAACATCATCTGCTTCCAACTTAACTTCTGTCTTATCGATAATATGTGTCGCCGAACCACTGAACATATATATTATTTCCATGTATTTATGCGTATGCTCCGGGATATCTACAAATCTCGGCTGTTTCATAATATCAATCATAGCCCCTTCGCGAATCATCTTGTCCGTATCTATGACAGAACTTCCTTTTTTTATCACATAAGGCGCCAGCACATTTTTCTCATTTTTAATAAATTCTTCTTCCTTACTGTCTATCTTTTTCAAATATTCCAATAATTTCCGTTTCACAAATTTTCTCCTAGGCTTGTTTTTGCAAATTATAGCACAATTTTTTTTCTTTCTCTATAATTACTTCCTTTTTGTACAAAAAAATAACCGCTTTTACCATTTATTTCCTTTTTTTGCAAAAATCAACGGTTTTTTTGCAATTACCGTTCTAGCGGATTTACAAAAAATATATTATACTATTATTGTATAAGCGATTTATCACAATCGTTTTCCAAAACTTTATACGCACTTAAAACAAGAAAACCGGACATCTTACCCCTTCTCAACGTGTCCGGTTTTTTGTTATCTATTTTTAAATAAATCTCCCTAAGAATCCATATATTCCATTGGATTCACCGGTTCCCCATCTTTTAGCAGCTGAAAATACAAATTACAACCTTCCACACTGTAATATTTTGTAGGCTCACTTAAGTATCCTACCAGTTCGCCTTGCTCCACATAATTTCCTTCCTGTACCGGAACTTCTTTCAATTGCCCGTAAACAGCCTCATAGCCATTTCCAAGGTCCATCGTCACCGTGTTCCCCGTCTGCGCATTGACCTCCACTGATTTTACAATTCCTCTTGCAGATGCCGTTACCTCTGTTCCAACTTCTCCCCCGATAATCAATGCCGGATTGTATTTGTATTGATCCAGCGTAGAAAAATAAATCGTCTGATCCATGCTGTAATTCATCAACACATTTCCATCCACAGGCCATGCAAGCAGATCATTTTCTGAAAATGCCAGCGCATCTGGCTGTGTTGCCGTTGGTGAGGTCTGATTCTGTCTCTGCTCTGTCTGTGTTTGTGTCTCTTCTTTTTGTTTTTCTGTCTCCTGTGCTTTGTTCTGAATTGCCTGACTGTTTGTCGTTTGGCTCTTTTCTGTCTCTTTAATGTCTTTTTGTTTTTCTTCAGTATCAGTTTTTTCTTCCGCCTTTGCCAGCTGTCTGCTCATATCTCTCTTATAACGGCTGAATGTAAAAAATCCCACTAACGCAATTACCGCCACAAAACAAATGACCAGACCGACCGCAGCACCTTTCCCTCTTCTTGAAGGTCCTAGATTATTTTTCATATTTATCACCTCTGACTATATTTTTGCCAGAAAATGATACGCTTATTCTACATTCAACAAAATTTCCGCGACCTCTTTCATTTCTGTTCCCTCGTAGAAATACTGCAAAATTTCATCGTATTTTTTACCTTCTTTTGCCATCTCATTTGCCGTATTTTGGCTCATCCCGAGTCCATGACCAATTCCTTTTGTCGTCACACGCATCTTTCCCTCAAACTCCTGCAGTTCAAAGCAGCTGGACAACAATCCATATGTATCCCGAAAGGTTTCTCCGTTCAAAGTCTCCTCGCCCACTTTTACTCCGGTCACATATCCGGCGCTGTCCTGAGAAGTAATTTGCGCTCCCGCTGCTTTGATGAGCTTACTTTCCATCTGCCCGTCCGCTTCCACATCCTTCGGACACTCCTTCATCTGCAGATACGGATACTCATCCGTCCCAAGTACTTCTTTGCCAATTCGAGTTTTTCCATTGCTTAACTGATGGAACGGCACCATTGCCAGTTGGCCATTGTACATCACAACTTGTCCATCGGTCTCATTCCAAACACGCTCCAGTTTTTTATAATTTTTCTGAAATGCACTCCTGCCCCATTGATTTTTCATATCAGATTTCGTAAAAAAGCGCTCCGTCATAACTGCTCTCTCTCCTTGTTCCTCAATTTTTTTATAGATAGTTGTCCGAACAATGACAGCCTGTGCTTTCAATGCCTCCTCTTCAAAATCAACTGAAATCTCTTTTGCCAGCGTTCCAATACAGTACTCTTTCAACGGAACCTCTTTTGTTCCAGACTCCGTTTTTACTTTAATATAACCATTTTTTCCGTCTTGATTTGCCTCTATGCTTTTCCCATTCATAAATATGGTAATAATATATGGCAATAATACAATAATCACAAATACCGCGCATATTTTTTTTATTTTCCGTTTCATACAAACAAGCCTCCCATACTTTATTGTATGAGAGGCTTATCTCTTTTATGAGTTTCTTTTTCTTACAAGTACCACTGCACCTGCTGCTGTCATCGCAAGCATCCAGCCAGCTGCCGCTGTTGCATCTCCTGTCTTCACCGGTTTTTTGTCCTGAGAAGGATCTTTCTTATTTGTATCACCTTTTGAAGGATTCTGAGGATCCTTTGGATCTTCTTTTCCAGGCTCGTTCTTTCCTTTTACTTTCACTGTAAAATCTGCACTCGCTGTCTTGCCTTCTGGATCTGTCACAGAGATTGTCACGATAACATCTGTGTCCTTCTTCGGCGTTGTCACTGTTCCATCTAATGCGATAATACCTTCCGGATTTACTTTTGTAATCTGGATCTTATAGCCTTCTGGGACTTTCGGAAGAACAAGTTCTGTCTCTCCCTTTGTAATCACTGTCGGTACTTTCTGTCCTGCAATAATTTCATCTAAGATATCCTGCGCTGTCGGAGCTTCCGGTTTCACATCCATTTTCTTAAAGTTTGCTGTCAGTGTTGTGTTTGCTGTCACTGCAAATGTATATGGATTGGAACTACTTACTTCTTTTCCGTCTGTATCTGTCCAGTTTACAAACTCATATCCTTCATTTGCTGTCGCTGTCACAGTCGCATTCATGCCATCTTCATAGACACCATCTTCTTTGTCCATAGAGACAGTTCCCATCGCTTTTTCACTATCTTTTACATTTACAGAGACCGTATACTTCTTAACCGGTGTCTCTTTTTCTTCCACTGTAACCTTGACTATCGCTTTCAATCCATCTGGATTCGCAATTCCTTCCGGTAGAGTTAAAGCGCCTTCCAATACATATGTCTTACATTCCTGTGCATTGTAAGTTCCTTTCTCCCATGTCACATCTACTTCTGCTGTCTCGTTCTTTCCATATGTGACAGATACTTTTTCCGGCAGATCCAAATCTTCAAATGCAGTTCCCTGTACAACGGTAATATCATCTAGTTTTTCCACATCTGTGATGTTTTTGTCTTCTGTCTCACCAGTCTTTTCAAACTTCGCAATCAAAGCTGTATTTCCATTCACCTTGAACGTATACTCTGCTTTTTCAGATACTTTCTCGCCGTTTGGACGATACCATCCCTCAAATGCGTACCCTTTATCCGGTGTCGCTGTAACCGTCACAGATTCTCCTGCTGACACATCTTTACCACCGCTTACTTTTCCACCTGTTTCTGCTTCCACATATACGGTATAAATCTTATCGGTTACTTTTTTATCTGCAATATTGAATTCAGATACGGTTACCCAGCCATCATTTGACTGAGTTGCAACAAACTTGAATCCGTATACCATTTGTTTGTCGAACGTAAATGCTTTCTCTGATTTGTCAGCCGCAAATGTCTTATCTTTTGCAACCTCTACCCATTTTCCGTCCTTTTCAGTCTGAATATAAAGAGACGCCTTTGTTACCTGACCACTGTTCGTGTCCTGACGTGGAGCAAATAACACTTGATTAATTTCATATCCTTTATCAAATTTAACTTCTGCCCAGATACTTCCATCTGCACCTTTACCTGTTCCGGCTGCTCCGGCACTTGTCGGAACTTTGTCTTTTGTAGCCTGAGACCAGTCAGAGTGCCAGTGTGTAGAAGAACTGTTATCAAATGCCATGCCTATGACACCTTCTTTTCCACCACCTTGTGAAGTCGGAGTCTCTGACTCTGCTGTTCCGGTCCAAGCCGCTTTATTATAAATATCCTGTTCCGGTTCTTTTGCTGATACAACTACATTATCAATCACCGCAGAGACTGTCTCTGTCTTAGAACCGATTCTTTCCAGCGGCAGTGCAAATGTGGCATTGGTAATATTCTCTTTTTTCACCATGTCATTGTGAATGAATTTTCCTTTTGCATCCGCAACAAACTCGCCATTTACATACAGACTTGTCTTCTGCTGATCGGTTGTGATTGTAATAGTTACATTCTTTCCTACCGGAAGCTCATAGTCAAAATAGTAATTGTAAAGCTCTCTTGTAAATCCTAATTTGCCATCTTCCATAATTCGGATATCGTGTGTTCCATATGCCGCGTCAGACTCAAATAAGATATCACCCGGTTTTGCCGGCTCTTCCAACTTAATGTCAAATGACAATTGGTTTCCATTTCCAAGCTCTTCAATCGGTGATGTCACATAACTTTCGCCATCTTTTAATACCAATGCGTTTTCTTTTACTTCCGCATTCTTTCCTTCTTTCAGATCACGTTTGTTCTCCGAACCGTCTTTTAAGCCATCTTCGAAATCATAGCTTTCGTAATTTTCACCTTTTTTGTCTTCCTGATAATAAGGATTTGTATTCGGTCCTGTTCCTTTATCGGTTGCTAATTTTGCAAGCGCATCTGCACTTCCTTTTTCCTTACCAGTTGCAGCCCATGTCTTCTCCGCATAAAATGGAAGTGCATCAAAGAAACGCCAGTATAAATCAGATTCGCTTAATCCGGACGCTCTCTTGTCAATGTTATCGCTCCAAAGTGCAAATGCTGCCCCGAGCATCTGGTCATCGCCCGCCGGAACATACTTGTATGCTCCGCCTTTTACTCTTACTTTATTTGCCTCAAACTCATTAAAAATTCGCTCTACATTTAACAAATCTCCATACGCATTTGCACGTGCTTTACTTCCATCTGGAACCATGTAGCCAAAATTATCAATTGTGTTGATGAGATCATATCCCATATTGTACATTTCGATTCCATCTGCCCAGTCGGCTGACCAAAGATTCATCTCCACATTTTCAATAGCTTCTTTATCAATCTCTGTCACCGGATTATCTTTGATCCATGTAAGGCCGCCCCACATACGCACTGTATTTGTCTCTTTTACATGAGGAACCAGATCATTTACAAATCCGCGGTACGCTTTGTAATCTGCCAAAAATTCGTCTGCACCGATATGTACGGTTGTCTCACTATCAAATGTTGGATTGTCACCCTTTGTATAATCATCAAAAATTTCTTTGATTTTTTCTTTTGTCTCTGTCTTAGAAACGTCAAGATGATCTACCAGTGGTCTGTTTGCATTTAAAGACGAAACTTTATTTTTTACCATCAGATCCGGCCATATCTTTGTAAATGAAGTTGCATGTGCCGGCACGTCAATCTCAGGAACAATATTCATGCCAAGAGCTCTCTCGTCCTGAATAAATTGTCTGAAATCTTTCTTAGAGATCGAGTAGTCTTTCGCTGTAGGTGTCTCCCCTTTTTCATTAGAAAGTCCGGATTCCAGACGGAAGGCCTCATAAGCTTTAAATGCCTCATTTTCCTGAGCGCCCTTTCCGTAATCCTCCAGGAAAATGTAGTTATCTGACAAATGTGCCTGGAAATCGTTCATTTTATAATAGCGCATCGTTCTTGTAACTTCTTTCATCATCTCCAAAGAAACCGGCTTACGAGCAACGTCAAACAAGAATCCACGCGTCTCAAAACGAGGATAATCACGCATCTGCCCAACATTGTATCTCTCATTGTTTTCTTTATACATCTGAAGGATTGTCTGCATGCCATACATGTTACCTGTGGTGTCAACAGATGCAACATTGATACGGTCTTTTTGAATATCCATCGTATATCCTTCTTCTCCGAGAAGCTCATCCGGCGCTTTCAGCTCAAAGTTGAATGCATTCGCCTCAGCCCCGCCTTTTTTCGCTGTCAGCTTGATTCCCGTGAAATCCTCATAATCACTTACAAACTCATCTACAACATCTTTTAATTTATCATCTGTATAGGTAACTGTCTTTAGGGAAGATACCGCTATCTTCTCCGTCGAGTCCGAATACCACTCCTGAATCTCCGGAATTACAGTTGGTTTGGCATTCTTACCATCTGCCTGAGTCTTTGTTCCTTTGACAATATAATCAACATCTTTCGTTTCTTTCCCTTTTCCTGTTGCAGTCTCTGTTACAACATAAGATACCTTTACAGTCTTGTCCGTCAACGGATGTACGATTTTCCCATTATCCCCAATAATCTGCTCAAAATCTGCTCCGTTTAGTTTTACCGAAAAACCAGCCGGAACTACAGGCATCTCAAGTGTATCTACATCTGCCGCAATTGTCTTACTCTCAGCTTCAATAGCTTCTACTACCGAATCCAGAGTCGCTCCCTGCTCTGCCTGATCGTTGGAATACACCTCCATCTCCAAAATTCCGATATTATTCCATTCTGCTGCTTCCGCAACAAAATTACAAAGCTTCAGTTCTTTTGCCTCAATCGGCTGGTCCAGTCGAATGACAACTTCGTTTTTATATCCTTCTCCCTGCTTTGTATTTGTAAAACTCTTCGCAGTCTTCTCTTCACCATTTTTATCTATATATTTTATATCAAAGCTTTTTACATTAGATGGCTGCGGCGCCACATCTCTTTCCAAAAAGTGAATCTTAATCTCTTTCACAGAAGTCAGTCCTGCAAATTTGGAATTTAACCAAATATTGGTTGTCGGTGTCTCGTAGTCACTCGCCCAACGATTCGCCTTATCAGTCTTGCCGTCTTTTACTTTATCTGCGGTAAATTGTGTATTTTTCTCCACACTGGAAGCCGTAACAGTCGCATTCGCCATATGATTTTTATTTGGAGTCGCATCTGCAACCTCCACCAACTCACTGTACACCTCAATCTCATTGATTCCTACATTCTTCCAGTTGATTGTTCCCTGGTCTGCCGAAAGTACAGTTACTTTTACTTTTGTCGCTTTATGATTCTTATCTAATTGAATCACTTCTTTTTGTTTTGCCTTGGCAGTCTTTTTATAAACCTCTGTATATTTTCCGTTTTCTTCTAATTCAATTTTATAGCTTAAGATATTCTGTGCTTCATCTGTTCTCTCAAAATTAATATTAATCTGGCGTACTGTCTTCTCACCGTCCAAATCAATTTCAATCCATTCATTATCTGCCTTGTTCTGTGCAGTTCCCCAACGGGTAGCCATATCACCATCCACAGCTTTTGCTGGCGATGTATCAATCTGATCACTCACCTCATAACTACTCGCCGTCACATTGCATCCTTTTGCGAGATTTAAGTTCTCTGCTGCCTGTACCGGTCCCATATCAACCAAAGCGATATTTGCTATCATAACCGTTGCCAGCAATCCACTTACAACCTGTTTCTTTTTCATTCTCCTCTTTATCTCCTTTCCTTTTCTACACAGAATTGCTAAAAAAGACCAAAGTATCCCTCTCTCATTCAAAGTCTACCCTGGTCTTGCCTAATTCAATAGTAACAATCCTATCTGCCTGTCTCAATTAATTCCATTATATCAAGGATTGTCTGATTTTTCTATTATTTTTTTCGTTTTTATTTTCTTTTGGTCAATATGTACAATTATTATTAGATGTGTTAAAAGCAATGAATTTCGCTGAAATACAAAAATAAGCCAATTCCTAACCAAAAGTCAACTTCAAACTCACTTCAAAGTAATTTGAAGTGAGAGTTTACACAATTAGTTTTCCACAAAAAAAGATTTCAAACCGGTAGTTTTCCCCACCGATTCAAAATCTTTTTCTTTCAACTTTTCTATTATTCTACATCTGTCACTTCCACTGTGACTTTATCCAGTTTCCAAATATCATCTACATATTCCTGAATTGTTCTGTCTGATGTAAACTTACCACAAGATGCTGTCTGGATCAGCGCCATCTTAGACCATCTGTCCTGATCTCTGTAAGCTTCTTCCACACGTTTCTGTGCTTCTGCATAGCTTCTGAAATCTTTCAAGATAAAGTAAGTGTCGGCTCTGTCGCTGCTGTTTGTATTCAGCAGAGAGTTGTACAGATCTCGGTAAAGTTCTCTGTCACCGTTTCCGTAAGTTCCGTCTACAAGCTGGTCTACCACACGTTTGATATCCCAATCATTAAAGTAAATGTCAATCGGATTGTATCCACCATTGTTCTCATAGTTAATAACTTCATCGGAACTCAACCCGAAAATAAATGCATTTTCCATTCCGACTTCTTCCACAATCTCCACGTTTGCGCCGTCCATTGTTCCAAGTGTCGGAGCGCCGTTTAACATAAACTTCATGTTTCCGGTTCCGGATGCTTCTTTTGATGCTGTAGAAATCTGTTCACTGACATCTGCTGCCGCGAAGATCAGCTCTGCATTGGATACTCTGTAATCTTCGATAAACACAACTTTAATCTTTCCGTTGATGCTTCTGTCATTATTAATCACATCTGCGACAGAATTGATCAGCTTGATCGTCTGTTTTGCGCGTATATATCCAGCCGCCGCTTTTGCGCCAAAGATAAATGTTCTCGGATAGAATGACATCTCCGGATGCTCTTTGATCTGATTGTACAGATACATCACATGTAAAATGTTCAATAACTGACGTTTGTACTCATGAAGTCTCTTCACCTGAACATCAAAGATAGAGTTCGGATCTACTTCAATTCCGTTGTGTTCCAAAATATATTTCGCAAGACGAACTTTATTTTGATACTTGATCTCCATAAATTCTTTTCTCGCTTTTTCATCTTCCACAAGTGGTTTCAGTTTTTCCATCTCCTGCAAATCTGTGATCCATCCTTTTCCGATATGAGCTGTAACCCAGTCAGCGAGAAGCGGATTACCATGCAGCAAGAAACGTCTCTGAGTAATACCGTTTGTCTTATTGTTAAATTTCTCCGGCATCATCTCATAGAAATCTTTCAGTTCCTGATGTTTTAAAATCTCTGTATGCAGTTTTGCCACACCGTTTACAGAATATCCTGCTACGATCGCAAGATGCGCCATCTTCACCTGTCCATCATATAAAATCGCCATACTGCGTACTTTATCTTCATTGCCAGGATATTTTGCACGGATTTCATTTACAAATCGGCGATTGATCTCTTCCACAATCTGGTAAACACGAGGTAGCAGTCTCTGGAACAAGTCGATTGGCCATTTTTCAAGCGCTTCTGCCATGATCGTATGGTTTGTGTAAGCACAAGTCTTCGTCGTAACCTCCCACGCTTCATCCCATTCCAGTCCATGCTCATCCATAAGCAGTCTCATAAGCTCTGCAACCGCAACTGTAGGATGCGTATCATTCATCTGAATCGTCACTTTTTCGTAGAACTTATGGATATCATCATGGTCTCTCAAATATTTGTCAACGGCTTCCTGCAAACTTGCAGAGATAAAGAAATACTGCTGTTTCAGACGAAGCTCTTTTCCCGCATAATGGTTATCATTCGGATACAGTACCTCTACAATCGTCTTTGCAAGATTCTCCTGCTCTACAGCTTTTTGATATTCTCCACGGTCAAATGAATCCAAATGGAAGTCTGTGATTGCCTTCGCATCCCAGATGCGAAGTGTATTTACAAGGTTATTGTTATATCCGACAATCGGCATATCGTATGGAATCGCAAGGACAGACTCAAAATTCTCCTGAATAAACATATCCTTTCCTGTCTTTGGATCTTTTTCCACACGGATATTTCCTCCGAAACGCACCTCTTTTGCGTATTCTTCACGTCGGATTTCAAATGGATTTCCTTCTTTTAACCAGTTATCCGGTGTCTCGACCTGATATCCATTCTCTATTTTTTGTTTGAACATACCGTAATGATAGCGGATTCCGCAGCCATAGGCTGCGTATCCCAAGGTTGCAAGTGAGTCAAGAAAGCATGCTGCCAGACGCCCGAGTCCGCCATTTCCAAGTGCCGCATCTGGTTCTTGATCTTCAATCACATTCAGATTGATTCCCATCTCCTCCAATGCTTCCTGCACTTCTTTATAGTCAGTCAAATTGATCAGGTTGTTACCCAAAGCTCTTCCCATCAAAAATTCCATAGACATATAATATACAGTTTTTGGGTCATCTTTTTTATATTGTTCCTGTGTCATCAGCCATCTGTCGATGATATCATCTTTTACAGCATAAGACACTGCCTGAAACAATTGCTGCTGTGTTGCTTCCTCTACTGTCTTTCGATACAGTCTTTTTACATTGCTTTTTACAGTTTTTTGGAATTCCACCTTATCAAATTTTTCACGGTACATAATCACAACCTCCTATTTTTCTACTCCCATAGTCATAGTTTCACCGTTGATGTTCCATTCTTTTTTGTATCCGCCAGGTGTTCCTTTGATTACTTCTGTAGCCAAAACTTCTCCGCCAATTTCAGTTTCATATTTTTCAAATACAGCCTCTGCCTTTTCTGTTCCCTGATAATATAGTTTAATCTTATCTGTCACTTCAAAGTCTGCTTCTTTTCTCATTGTCTGAATCTTGCTGATCAGCTCTCTGACAAACCCCTCTTCCAGCAATTCTTCTGTCAGGTTTGTGTCTAAGACAACTGTGATTCCATTATCACTCTCAGATACATAGCCTTCCATCTGAGCTGTATCGATCAAAAGATCCTCTCTGAACAATGTCACTTCCTGTCCATTTACGTCCAATTTCAAAGCTTCTGTCGCATTCAGTTCATCCATTGCCTGATTTCCGTCTAAGTTTGCTAAAGCTTCTTTGATTCCGCCCAGTAATTTACCGTATTTCGGTCCTACTGTTCTCATCTGTGGTTTAAATGTATAAGAAGTAAAGTTTCTCACATCATCTGTGAATTCCATCTCTTTTACGTTCAACTCTTCTTCCACGATTTCCTGATAAAATTCAGGTAATACTACATTTGATTTTACAAACATCTTTCCAATTGGCTGACGGTTCTTGATATTTGCTGTATTACGGCACGCACGTCCCATAACAACCAGTTTCAGAACTTCGTCCATGTTTGCTTCCAAATCTTTATCGATATAAGCCTCGTTTGCAGCTGGATAATCACATAAGTGAATACTTTCCGGAGCATTTGCATCAATGCTTCTTACAAGATTCTGGTAAATGTCTTCTGTCATAAACGGAATCATCGGTGCAGCCACTTTTGCCACTGTCACAAGTGCTGTGTAAAGTGTCATATATGCGTTGATCTTATCCTGCTCCATTCCTTTTGCCCAAAAACGTTCACGGCTTCTTCTTACATACCAATTACTCATATCATCTACAAAATCCTGCAATGCTCTTGCACTTTCCGGAATTCTGTAGTTTGCAAGATTATCATCTACTGTCTTGATCAGTGTGTTCAGTTTTGACAGTAACCATTTATCCATAACAGATAATTTATCATATTCCAAATTGTATTTTGTTGCGTCAAATTGGTCGATTTCCGCATAAAGTACGAAGAATGCGTAAGTATTCCACAATGTACCCATGAATTTACGCTGTCCTTCCACAACCGCTTTTCCGTGGAAACGGTTCGGCAGCCATGGCGCGCTGTTTACATAGAAATACCAACGGATTGCATCTGCTCCGTATGTCTCTAATGCATCGAACGGATCGACTGCATTTCCTTTGGACTTACTCATCTTCTGTCCGTTCTCATCCTGTACGTGTCCGAGAACGATAACATTCTTATAAGGCGCTTCATTGAAGATCAATGTGGAGATCGCAAGCAATGAGTAGAACCATCCACGAGTCTGGTCAACCGCCTCTGAAATAAAGTTTGCCGGGAACTGCTGCTCGAATAATTCTTTGTTCTCAAATGGATAGTGGTGCTGTGCAAATGGCATTGCTCCACTGTCAAACCAGCAGTCGATTACTTCCGGAACACGGTGCATCTCTTTTCCACAATGCGGACACTTGATTGTCACAGCGTCGATAAATGGGCGGTGAAGTTCGATGTCATCCGGACAGTTGTCGGACATCTCTTTTAATTCTGCAATGCTTCCAATTGAATGCATATGTCCACATTCACATTCCCATACATTTAACGGAGTTCCCCAGTAACGGTTACGGCTGATTCCCCAATCCTGAACATTTTCAAGCCAATCGCCGAAACGTCCTTTTCCGATGCTCTCCGGAATCCAGTTAATCTTGTTGTTGTTTCTGATCAAATCTTCTTTTACCGCTGTCATCTTGATGAACCATGACTCACGTGCATAGTAGATAAGCGGTGTATCACAACGCCAGCAGTGTGGGTAGCTGTGCTCGAAATTCGGAGCATCAAATAAAAGATTTCTCTTTTCCAGATCTTCTAATACAAATGGGTCTGCTTTTTTACAGAATGTTCCTGCCCAAGGTGTCTCTGCTGTCATCTCACCTTTTTCATCTACTAACTGTAAAAATGGAAGGTCATATTTACGTCCTACCTGAGCATCATCCTCACCAAATGCAGGAGCAATATGAACGACACCTGTACCGTCTGTCAATGTTACGTATGTGTCACATGTCACATAGTATGCTTTTTTATTCAGTTCCACAAATGGGAATAATGGTTCGTATTCTTTTCCTTCTAAATCTGTACCGACATAGCTTTCCAATACTTCGTATGCAGGAGTTCCCTCTTCCGCAAGATTTCCAAGTACTGTGTCAAGCAATGCCTCTGCCATATAGTATGTGAATCCGTCTGCTGCTTTTACTTTTACATAAGTCTCATCTGGGTTCACACAGAGAGCCACGTTTGACGGCAATGTCCAAGGTGTTGTTGTCCATGCCAGAATATAAGCGTCTTCGTCTTTTACTTTAAATCTTACGATTGCGGATTTCTCTTTGACATCTTTGTAACCCTGCGCTACTTCGTGGCTGGAAAGCGGAGTTCCACAACGCGGACAGTAAGGTACAATCTTGTATCCTTTATATAACAATCCTTTATCCCAAATCTGTTTTAATGCCCACCATTCTGATTCAATGAAATCGTTGTGGTAAGTTACATATGGATTTTCCATATCTGCCCAGAAACCAACAGTCGCAGAGAAGTCTTCCCACATCCCTTTATATTTCCAGACACTCTCTTTACAGTGTGCGATAAATGGCTCCAAACCATACTCTTCAATCTGTTCTTTTCCGTCTAATCCAAGCATCTTTTCCACTTCAAGCTCTACCGGAAGTCCGTGTGTATCCCATCCTGCTTTTCTAGGTACCATGTACCCTTTCATTGTACGGTATCTCGGAATCATATCCTTGATAACACGAGTCAACACGTGGCCGATATGCGGTTTCCCGTTCGCTGTCGGAGGTCCGTCATAAAACGTATATGTCTCCCCCTCCTTACGATTTTCCATACTCTTCTCAAAAATCTTGTTATCAGCCCAAAACTTTTCCGTCTTCTTTTCACGATCTACAAACTTTAAATCTGTGGATACCTTCTGATACATTTCTTCTTCCTCCTTCTTATTTGGGGACGTAGTATTTTTCAATTTTACTACGTCCCTAATTGACACATGCCCTGTCCCTTTTTGAATTTTGATACAAAAAAACTCCCATCCTGTAATCAGGACGAGAGCTGTAAAACCTTCGTTATACCACCTATTACACCATACTGACATATGCGTTCCTGCTAACGGTGGAATCCCGGCAGTACCTATTGGACAACTTCGTTCGGTCACTGCAACTCAGAAGTGATCTTCAAATATATTCTACTCGTATCAGGCTCTCACCATCCCTGACTCTCTTTGACTTTAAAATATATCCTACTGTCTTCGTCAACGTTTTTTCATATATCACTAACATTATAAAAAGAAACCCTTGGTTCGTCAAGGGTTTCTCTATTTTTTCTCTTACTCTGCGACTTCTGATCCTTCAATAATTTCTCCTTGTTCCACTCGGTTGATCAAATCCTCAATGTTTGCAACCGATGTCTCATCCGGATATGTAACATAGAGCGGACCTGAGCTAGCTGCCGAATAACAGATATCTTTTCCTCCGGTTCCCTCCGCTGCGACTGAATAAATATTCCAGCTTCCGCCTTTACTCAACTGTGTCTTGATCAAAGATTGGATCTGTTCCTGAGACATGTTAGTCTCTACATTTCCACTTACGTCGTCGATAATTGAGTTCGCTTTCATAAGCATCTGAGGCGAAATCATTTTCTTGATCATGGCCGTGATAACTGCCTGCTGATTCTTTCCTCTCTGGTTATCTCCGCCCGGCACATTCTCACGTTCTCTTGAGAATGCCAGCGCTTCTTCACCGTTAAAATGGTTGATTCCCTGTTGTACATCCATGACATGTTCCGAGTTCTTACTTGTCGTAAATGCATACTCAGAATATACATCAACACCACCTAAATGGTCTACAATGTCAATTAAAGAAGTAAAGTTAATTCTGGCATAAAATGGAATCTCAACTTGATACAACTCTTCCAATGTCTTCATTGAAACATCCACACCATAATTTCCGGCATGTGTCAGCTTATCATTCTCCCCTCCGGAAATGCCCGGAATCGGCACATAGTAATCTCGCGGTGTAGTAACCAAAAGAATCTGATGCGTCTTTGGATTCACTGTGGCAATGATATTCACATCACTTCGGCTTGTCTGTTCAATATCCCCATACACATCAATACCACTGATATACACACTGAATGGATCCTGTATGCTCGTATCCACCGACGTGCTGGCAAGTTCTTTCTTAATCTTGTGCTCATAAATAATACGAACACTCTTTTTATATCCTGCAAATGACTCAGAAATATTATCTGTATAACCTTCATTGTAAATAATCGCATCTACTTTTTTATCATGCAGTGCCTCTGCCTGTTCCTGAAGATCTTGATATTCAACTACCGTTATGTCTTTTCCAAGCTCCTCGGAAACCATCTGAATAGCTGCCTCCATATCCGTTCTTCCCATCTTATACTGAACACCAAACGTGTAATTCTCAGTATCTTTGATATCTTTTGCCGGGTCATCTTTTAATACAGCTACAACCATATTATCAATCTTATAGTTGCCTCCCGTAATCTTGTCCAATGCCCCGTTCGCCTTTCCGATATAATATGTTCCGACGCTGATCACCATAATCAGGACTACACTCAATATCTTTCCGCCAATTGCTTTCTTCTTTCTATTCAACTGCGTAAATAGTGTAAGCCCAAGCAGCAACAATAGAATACCTCCGATTATAAGCATGTATTTCAACGGAATAATTCCTATAATGTGGAGCATACCAACACATAACATCGACACAATTGCCTGAATTGTGACAAGAGTCAATCCTACCTTGTGCGGCTTTGCTCTCCCTCTGCGTCTTACATTTTTCCTGTTTTTATTTTTTCTGCGCTTTCTAGATCTTGTTTTTCCATCCTCGTCCAAACTTTGCCGATCTCTTGCGTTCTCCAGTTTTCTTTTTTTCCTCTGCTGTAATTCCTCAAATGCCTCTCTTTGCTCTTGATTTGTCCTTTTTCTAATCATTTAATGAATCCTCTTTCGCATGTTTCACATTTTGCTTCATTTAAACTCAATGATTATATCATATTCTGTCGAAAATTACGAACATTTTAAGATATTTTTAATAAAAAGGCATTTTCACATTTCCTACTCGTCTAAAATTCCTGCTTCCCGAAATTTTCCCACTACAGCTGCAGTATCCTTTTTTGCCTGCTTTTCCTCCACGTCATATTCTTCCATTAGCGCTTTCACCAGCTGCTCTTGCGTACATTCTTTTTCCAAATTTCTCCACAGAAATGCTCCTGTCTCATTCAATTGTATCATGCCGTGGAACTGTCTGCTCTCTCCTTCCACCGGAACTGCCGCAAACACTCCTGCTACCTCTCTCAATATAAATCCTTCTCTAATTTTCATGCTATGATTTTTCCTCCAATCCCATCTCTTTCATACATGCTCTTATCTTTTTATTCTGATCCTGATTTCTAAGCGTGCGAAATTCTCCGATTATCTTTCCCGGAGAACATATCACTTTTTTTGTCAAACGATGTATCCACGCCATCCAAATTCTCCGTGGGTATTGTGCCAGCCACGGATATGCAACAATTAACTGTTCCTGGTTTGGAAATATCCTCTGCAGGAAATAAGCTTTTTTATTCTCATATCGATTGACCTCTGTCTGTAAATGAAACTGAAAAAGACCATAAGTTCCACTCTGTACTATATAATTCCAGACCGGCTCTTTTTCAAGGCTCTCACCACATTTTCCTTTTTGAAGCAACTCCCTGATTTTCTTTTCCATTGTAAAAAGTTTTGCCTGAGTTAGCTGATTTTCCACAATTTTTGTATTGCAGCAACTCATCTTTGTGTTTTCAAACACAAGAAAATCTAACAGCATCCGTATCCCTGCTCCTCCATGCTCGAAGTGCTTCGCCATATGTCCTGTCTGGTACAGATAAAAATCTTCCCAGGACATCTGATACTCTGTCTGACATCCTTCTTTTTTTGTGCTTCGTTCCCAGACTCCTTCCATATAATTATCCAAAGTCTCATAGCCTGTCCCACAGTCTTTGTGAATTTCTACTGTCATACAAGGCTCTTTCTGATAGACATCATGATGCCCTCCCTTATGCAGGACCCGATATCCAAGCTTTTCCATCAGCACAGATACCCGCTCAAGATCTTTTGTCTTTACTAAGATATCCAAATCTGTCAAAAACCGCATGTCCTGAGAAGGATACTCGTATTTTAACAAACCGCCTTTCAGCAGCATCCGCTCAATGCCTTCCTCCTCAAAAAGTTTTGTCAGCTTTTCATATTCATGGTATTGTATCGTCTCCCGCATAATTCCGGATAATCTTGCTTTTTGAAACTGCTTTTTTACTTCATCCGGTATCTGTTCACAATATTCTTTATTCAGGCATAGTTGTTCCACCGCATACGCCACAATATTTTCAATGCGATGATAAGCACTTATCTCATATATCTTCTGCCAATCTGGCCGCACATTCGGAAACGGCACGTTCACCTTTCCCACAACTGCACATGCCATATAAAATATGTACTCGGCTTCCCTTTCTGTCGTCATCTGCTTCTCCTTTTTATCTGAAAAGAACCGGCAAATCTGTAAAAATCCGCCAGTCCTTTTCCACTCTTACTCATCCGGTTACATTAGATTACTCCCAACCTGTGCCAGGCATAACTAGATCATTATCTCCCCATGTGTCATCGTCGTTTTGACCGCTCAATGTCATCTGCATCTGGATATCTCCTTCAAACGCAAACACTTCCACAGCATCCGGCATTCCGCGTAAGACTGGGTATCCTTTATTGGACGCCGTATCTGTATTCCAAATAGACGTATTTAACATCATAGAGTATGCATAGAACGTCGGTGATGTCAAACCTCCGGTCCACGACTCCGGCTCACTGATTGCCCAGTGCGATGGAACTGTTCCCGGTTTTGCAGGAGAATGGTAAATCTTAACCCAGTTGCTCAATTCTGATGCATCATCTACATGTGTAATCTTCCATCTTGTATTTGAAGAAGATATAACTGTCTTTTATGCAGGACAAAAAACAAAGCCCATCGGCTCAACGGTTCTTACCTGCCCTCCAACTGTCTGTAGATTTTCCTCTTATTTCCTTTTACTGTCATTCGCTGTTCTAGTCCTTCCTTAGTATATTCCTGTTACCCAGCCCGGTTCCTTTACAATTGGGAGCTGTTCTGCCGGCTCTTCCGGCTCTGTCTGTTGCTCATCATTGTTATCTGAAGGTTTGTCCGTTTCTGACTGATTCTCCTCCTCTGATGGCTGCTCCACTTCTGATTGCTGAATTTCCTATGACTGTGTATTTGTTTCTTTCGATGCTGTATCCTGCTTATTCTGTTCATCCTGCCCTGTCGATGCTACAGCTTCTGCCAACTTTTCTTCCAATTTCTTTTGTTCCTTTTTCGTAAGTTCTTTTCCTTCAAATGCATCGGGCTCTGCCACATTGTCCCTCGCATTTATATTTTGTATTTCCTGCACCTCATCTAGCTTCTCTTTCACTGTACTTTGAGACTTACTTTGTCTGTTCCACAAAAAAATCCCTGCTGAAATACAAAAAATACACACCGCTATACTTCCCGCGATCCATAGTACTTTTTTACTAAATCTTTTTCTATCCAAGCATTTTCATCCTTTCCTCTTCTTATTTGTAAATTTTTCAACAAAAAAACTGAGGTATGTCTATTTGTGGGCAGGCCTCAGTTTCTCTATTCACTTATGAGTAGTCTTTTCTAACTAATCGCTCTCTAGTATACAATAGACTATTTCCTCAGTGCAAGTGTAATTTTTTCCAATTATTCTCTTTTCATTCGCTGCTGTCTCTGATGTCTCATGCGAGCTCTCTTGCGGCGTTCTTTTATTTTTTTTCTCTTATAAGCTAACAGAAGAATCAATGCAAATGCGAAAAGAATCACAATCCCTAAAATAACCAGTAAAACTACAACTACTGTTGGAAGTCCTTCTTCTTTCTTTGTCTCTTTCTTCTCCGCTTTTGCAGTCTTCTTTTCCTCTATTCCATGTATCTTATTATAATATTTATCGGTAATAGTCACAGGCACTTTTCCAACTTCCTGACCTTGATAAGTGTAGATCAAAGTTCCACTTTTATCTCCCAGCTCTGTTGGCTCCTGCAGTGTGGCATCCAATTTATCAAAAGTCACTCCTGACGGCAACATGACATATGCATTCTCGTCGACAGACTTTATATTTTTGTCGGTAACCTGTTCTTTCGTTACCGGAACCTTTGAAAAATTATCAAACGCATAATCCAGCATTGCTCTCGTGTCTACATATGCATTCTGTCCGCCTCCGTGAACCCTGAGAGTAACCGCCACAAGATTCTTATCATCCTTTGTCGCAAATGTTACAAGTGTCGTCAATGCCTGATCTGTATATCCTGTCTTTCCTCCTACACAGTACTCATAATAATTGCGGTTTCCCTGAAACAGCATCTTATGATTCTGCTGAAATGTTCTTGATTCGCTCGTAAGCGCAGTCGGTCCAATTGTGTACTGACGAGTACCTGTTATTTTTCGAAACTCTTCATATTTAAATGCGGCAGCTCCGATCAAAGCCATATCATGTGCCGAAGTATAATGTTCATCATTATGAAGTCCGTTTGCATTTACAAAGTGTGAATTTGTGCCTCCCAGTTCAGCCACTTTCTCATTCATCATATTGATAAAATTATCGTATCCGCCATTTACACTGTTTGCAATGGCATAAGACACCTCGTTCGCCGAAGCGAGAAGCATTCCATACAAGGCATCTTCCATCGAAATCTCTTCGCCAACTTTCATTCCGATATGTGCATCTCCATATTCGAGAAAATCAATACAATTCTGTGTGAATTTCACCCGATCTGTCAACTGGCTGTTCTCCAAAACGACCACTGCAGTCAAAATCTTTGTAATGCTCGCCGGATAATGCTGATCATCTATTTTCTTTGCATAGAGAATGGCGCCACTATCCATATCCATTACAATTCCCGATTCGCTGTAAATATTCGGTCCGACAGGCCATCCGGCCAGCGCATTCGAATCCACTTCCTGATTATAGACACTGTCTACTTCTTCCGCCGGAATCTGCTGATCTACCTGTATCTTTGCTGCATCCACATTCATTCCCACGGTTCCCATCACTAAAATGCCGGCAATCAGACCCGATAACAGCCTTTTTCTAAATCTCATTTTCTTTTCCTCCACAGTATGTAAATAATCTCTCGGAATCTTTAGCTCAGTAAAATCAAGGCTTGCAGATTCCTTTTTTATTAAAATCCCCCCCTTTTTTGCCCAAAAAGTCTTGACAAATCGCTCAAAATTTGCGGCGAAGCCGATTGAATATATTTTATTTTCATCGACTGGAGGGCGATTTTTATGTTACCTGTTAATTCCGGCGGTCATACCGCCTATCAAACTTTTGTACTCGAAAACCTTCGTAAATATTATCCGGATCCCACTGTTTTTGCTAAATCAACATGGGACATCATCGAACGTTTCTGGAATCTCGATCTTTCTTATACCGATGAACTGCTCCGCAGCAAATACTCTGTCTTTGGTCCAAAACCAAGGACTCCTTCCTGTATGCAACGTTCTTATCTTCTTTCCATTGATTTTAAAGTCCATTCCCTTACCGATTGGGCTGCTCAATTGAAGATAAATCCACTCTATGCAATCCTCAGCGGATTCCAGTTTGGTGATACTCCCGGTGTCGGCACCTTCTATGACTTCCTTGACAGGCTTTGGGATTCTGATTCTGATAATCTTTCTCCTCATATCCATCCTGTAAAAAAGAAGAAGGTCAAAAAACCAAAACAAAAAGGCGATAAGGCAGAACCCATTGAAAAAGTCACAGTTGAACAACTTTTCCAATCTATGGAACATTCTTCTTTTTCCATAGATGAACAGCCTTATGCTTCTCTTTTCAAGATTTATGATCATGAATTTTTATCGGTCTCCATATCCAAAGGATTGATTGATATCTCCAATCTTTCCATTGCCGGCGATGGAATGCCTGTTACAACATCTGCACGCGAACGGAAGCACCGTATTTGCGAATGTTCCAAAAATGGAATTACTTCCTGTCATTGTGACCGTTACTTTTCCCAGCCTGACTGTGACATCGGTTATGATTCTTCCAGAGAATGCTTTTACCATGGCTACCACTTATATATATTGGTTGCAGCGAACTCAGAAAGCGACCTGCCTTTATTTCCTTTATTCAATCCTGCATCAAAGCATGATTCTCATGGGTTTTTGGAAGCTTACTTTCGTTTCAAAGCTTTTCTTCCTGATTTTCATGTCAGAAAATGGCTTTTAGATTCCGCTCATGATGCCATGTCTTATTACTTATACTGTCGCAAGAATGATATTCAGCCTTTCATTGATTTAAACGAAAAGCGGGGAATCAGCATGAAATACAAAGATGATTTTACCATTGGAAAAGATGGTGTCCCTATCTGCAAAGCAGGACGAAAAATGAATCATGACGGTTCTGAGCCTTCAAAGGCACGGTTAAAATTCCGTTGTCCGCTTGCCAGCCGTAAATACGGATGTTCTTGTAGCACTCCCTGCTCAGACTCCAAATATGGGCGCACCGTTCATCTTGCAATGAAAGATAATCCAAGGCTGATCAATTTCCCGCCTCGTGACAGTGAACAATGGAAGTTAGAATACAATGCCAGAACTTCAGCAGAACGTTCGAATAAACGTGAGAAAATAGACTTTCAATTAGAAAGCGGCAGACACCGCTCAACTAAGATGTGGTACTGCCGCCTGTATCACATCCTCATGCTTCAGCATTTGGATGCTTGGGATTTGCCCTTTGAATCCACCCTCGCAAAGTTGATTTTAAATGTGGCATAATCCTTTGATCATTATACACTATTTTTCAGGCATAGCGACAGTTATGTCTGTTTTCCATGTTCTTTTTTCTGTTCCGAATCATATTTACTTTTCAAAGTACGCATTTCGGCTGTTGCCGATAATAATCACTCAGGATTCCGAGAGATTATTGTAACTTAAAATCTATTTTGTATTATAAATTATTTCTATATTTCCCGCAATAACAACTTATTGTGGTATAATAGGGATATCAAATAAATCTGGAAAGGGGTTGTTTTTATGAGTAAACGAATTATTACAATCGGAAGACAATTTGGAAGTAACGGACGTCTAATCGGGATTGCGTTGGCAGAACGTCTCGGAATCAACTGTTATGACAAGGATCTGATCAAACTTGCCTCAGAACACACAGATATTCCATATGACCAACTGAAACTGGTAGACGAAAAAAGAGAAAAACCTTGGCGGTATCAAGTAGACGAAAACAGCAATATCGATCGTCACTATCGTTACGGTCACATTGATGAGATTCTGTTCAACCTGCAGTCAAAGATTATCAAAGAAATGGCTTCAAAAGAAGACTGCATTATTGTGGGACGCTGCGGTAATTATGTGCTCCGCGATGAAGAAAGATGTAAAAATATCTATCTGTACGCCCCTTTAGATGTCCGTATCTCAACCATTATGGAGCGATACCAACTAGATGAAAAGGGCGCTCACTCCTTAGTGCGCAAGATGGATAAAGACAGAAGCTACTATTTCAACTACTACACCGACCAGAGCTGGGATGAGATGAACACTTATGATCTGAGCATAGACACAAGTGCATTTACCGTTGATGAGATTGTCGATCTGCTTGAGATGGTTTATAACAAATTGTAAATAACTGTATGGCTCGAACGATTGAGCCTTGATATGACAACAAGGGAGATATCACCGTGTATCTCCCTTTAGTTTTTTCTTTCACAAGTGTCAGACAGATGAATGCTCATTTCATGCCACTGCTCGCCGCCCCAATTAGACTCTCCGATGCCATGATCATGAAAACCAAATTTTTCATACATATTTACTTTCTCTTCTACACAGGTCAAAATGACTAACTTGCGATTCTTTTCCCGCTCTCTTCTCAAATATTCATCCACTAGCGCTCTCGCCAATCCCTGACCTCTATGGTCCGGAAGCACATCCAGACCAAGCAGCATAATGTTCTTTCCTTCCGGATTATGTACGCTGGCATCTGTAAAAAAATCATCGGTGAGATGTTCCCGATCTGTTGCCAAACCATTGAGAAATCCTGCTAATTTTCCTGTCTCCCTATCCACTGCTACCAAAAACAAATCCGGTGCCTTTTTTATACGTGCTGCCATGTGCTCATAAGAACACGCTTCATTTGGCGGAAAACAGATTTGTTCAATCTCTGCTGCTTGTTCCGTCTCCTCTAGTCGAATCATTCGAAATTCATATTTTTGTAAAATTGTTTCCATCTTATTCTCCCTCTAATGCTCTTTTTCTTACCTGCCCAATATTGTACATATCAACTTGTCAAACGCCTCTTCAAATCTTTTATTATCCAACTCCGTTCTTTTTGCAGGTCCTTTTAGATGCTGTCGTTTTTTTGTATTTCTCGCTTTTTTTGCCAAATGGCGTTCCATTAACATCTGATCTATGTTTTCATTTGTGTACCATTTTCCACTCTGATGAATACCATAAGCACCTTTTCCGAGAATCATAGCAGCCACGCCATAATCCTGAGTCACGACAATATCTCCTCTTTTGCAGATGCTGACTAATTTAAAGTCAACCGCATCTGTCCCAGCACCGACAGTCACAACTTGACTGTACGAAGACTCCAGTACGTGATTGGTATCACATAATAAAATTACCGGTATCTGATATTTTTGTGCAATCAGCTCTACAATAGTTACTACCGGGCAAGCATCTGCATCCACTAAAATTTTCATATTCTCGTTCATAATAATACCTACCTGTGCCAGTTCTGCTGAATCTGCAATTTATTCTCCCTCTTTTTATAAAAGTTTTTCACTATCTGAACTTACCCTCAACGCCGTACACTCTTGCGCAAAAGATGATCCGCCTTGTAATAAATGCCCGTTTTGGATCGACTTCATCTCAAGCCTGACCAAAGCGGGCATTTTGTATATAATATACCGCAGAATGTACTGCTTGTCTACGGTGTTTTCTGTACTTTTAAACTTTCATCTGAAAACCGATAGCCTCTCGGCAGACAGAAGCCTTTTTTTATCTCATCCGGCATTTCATGTGCTTGCAGCAATAAAGCGGTTTTATTCCTTCGGAAGCCTTTTTGATTATAAAATCCGACTCCGCCGGGATGTGTATTCAAAAAAATATTTTGATCTTTCATTTGACGCGAGAGCTTGTCCACAATGTTCCATCCTAAATGAAGTCCCTGATAGTCAGGATCAACAGCCACATTTAAAATCAGTGCATGCGCTCCATCGGAAATTGCTCTGGCACAGCCGATTAATGTTTCATTATCGTATGCATACTGTACGTACTGACTTTTAGAAAATGTGTCTTTTGTCACATATTCGTTTCGTTTCCCTCCAAAAGCTTTTTCTAGCAGCGCATTTACCTGATGATAATCGGCACGGTCAGATTTATCGGAATAAAAAACCTTAAATTTTTGTTTATCCGATTTCTTCCCGACCGGAAACATTCCTGTAAGAGGCTCAAATTCCGTTTCATATCGATACCCGATTGGCAGGTATAATCCACTTTCGGTCAGTTCTTTTTCCTGTGCATCACTTAACACTTTTCCTACATATGTAAAGGAATTTTTGGAGCGTCGAAAACCGATTTCTTCATACAAATCCAGTTTATCCGGCGTGGCTGTCACAAAAATTTCCTGTCCCTGCAGTTTTAAAATCATTTCACGGATAAGTTTCTTTTCCGTTTCCGCCTTATCAGCCCATACATCACAAATCAATGCCCAGTCATATCCGTCAGACAGCGCGCAGATTGCTCCTGTCTTCTTTTCATCACAATATGAAAAAATCTGAATCTTACTTCCACTTCTTTCTTCCCTATATTCAATACCCATGTAAAACACTCTCTTTCTCAGCCATATCTCAAATTTGTTAAATATAATATTCCGGATCCAGTAACAAAATGTCAATAGTTTTTTAATCACTTTTTTCAAAAATAAGCAAAAAAAATAGAACGCATAGATTTCTCTATACGCTCTACGTTCAGATTTCATATTAAATTTTTGCGTCTTGTGAATCATTTACCAGTCCTTCTAGCTCTTTTTCATTTTTTTCATCTTCAACAGGTTTCTTTCCGGTAATATCCTTATATGCTTCTTTCACACCATTCTTCACAGCCCACTTAATGACAAAATATAGTGCTATCAAAATAACAATTGCGGTTCCTCCGCTTATGCCTAATTCATTCCACATAATTCAATCCTCCAAATTCAAATTCCTCAGTTTCAAAAACTGGAATTTCTATTTGTGTTGCCATGTCATTACATAATCTTTTTCTCCGGTAGCCTCATCTAAGCCACTATGCTGAATCTCAAATTCTTCTCTCTTATAAAAAGATATTGCCCGTGCGTTCTTTTGGTATACGTTCAAGTACAACTTATTCCTTTTATCCTTTGCATAATTCAGCAGAATTTTACCTAGACCCTGCGATTGCATTTCACCAGAAACAAAAATGCCCTCAACATATTCATCATTTAACCCTAGGGTTAAACTTAACTACTATTTTTTCTTTGAGATATAAAATACATAACTGTAATAATCTACTACTAATCTAAAATAAAGCGATTATAAGCTATCCTTTTTCCTGTGTTTGTTTTAAAGTTTTCATCTATACACTTTTTTATCTTTTCCTGTTCTTTTTCTTTATCCATAACCGTTAAATTTTCAAGCAAATCAGCTTCCCATTGTATTTGAAAATCAAGTCCATCAATTTTAGATGGAGTATGATGGTTGCCTATTATAAAGCATATTCTATCAATATTTTTGTTATAGCCTACCTTTTTTAATATTTCTTTCGCTACTTCTGGTCCTTCCTTTTCTTGATAGACACCATCAATAGAACCGTATTTTTTTTGTGCTTCAACCGCACCAATATCATGTAGTATAGCAATAATACTGATGAATTCTTTTTCTTCCTCTCCGATATTTTCTCCTTTCATTATATCTTCTGCATTTTTCAAAACTTTGAGAGTATGCTCTATGCCAAAAGGAATTTCTTTGAATACTTCTTTCATCTCTATAATAATTTTTTCTTTAAACATAAATTACCTCCATTTATACCTTATAGGTGTTTTAGTTCTATCTATCCACTTTTTTGTTCGCCGATACAATCAGCATCATGGGACGGCGCATTTCATCCTGCATCCCCGGAATATCCATCATGTATTCCGGCGGCTGCGGCTCCACAATATGATTTATTATAAAACCATTTGAAAGCAGTGTATTTAGATATGTGGTCAGTGTTCTATGATATTTTATAACCTTTTCTCCCAAAAACACAGCTGTCCGTTTGCCCTCATAATAATAATTATCCACCGGAAAATGCAGTATTTCTCCTTTTTCGTTATAATGCCAGTCTTGTGTTCCATAGGCAGTAAAAACAGGATCTATGTTTTACCTTCCCAACTTCTAATTTTTTACATCATATCCCAAAAGCCTTGTCGTACTCAATAACTCCATTTAATTTGTTTTGACTTCCGTTAAGATTAAGTGCCATAAAACTTTCATCGTCAACTTCAAATGGCGCTTTTATTCCACACTCACTTGCCGGAATATATCCTGCCTTTGGATAGTATTTGGAATGTCCCAAAACAACTGAATATTCATATCCCAATTTATGTGCTATACTGTGTCCTTCTTTCATCAAAGATAATCCGATTCCCCTGTTCTGATAATCGGGTAATACAGAAAGAGGGGCAAGCGCAAGAACCTCAACCCCTTGAACAACTGCTTTTGTAAAAAGAATATGCCTACAATTTTTTCGTCCTCGACAGCAACAAGAGAAAGTTCCGGAATAAACGATTTGCTTTTTCTTAACGCAGCAACTAAGTTCTGTTCATTTCCATCTGTATATTCAGCATTTTCAAATGCTTCTTTTACAACATGATATACCGTATCATAATCTTCTGGTCTTTCTTGTCTTATAATCAAAATAGATACCTACATAGTTTTAAGCTTTTTACAATTACAGGAAATGGCAAATCTACTATCTACCTCTCAATTTTTATGGCTCTGACAATGATAATATCCGGGATTTCTTTATTAAAATAGCATTCTTCGTAAAATCCGTCTATGACAAATCCGGTATCAAAACACAGATTAAAAATATCCTGTAAAGAACGATGATAATAACATTGTTTTTGAGGCTGTCCTTCAATCGCAATATCGTAATAGCTATGCGGCGTCATATATTTTTCTGTAAGCGTTACAAAACAGGGGTGCTGTGTCGCAAATACAAATACTCCGTTATCCTCAAGCAATTTATAAACAGAGGTAAAAAGCGGCTTAATATCGGTAATATCCATGACCGCCATATTGGAGACTGCTTTTGTAAACGGCTTATTTCTTTTTAATGCCATCAGACTTGTTTCATTCGTGGCGTCTGCTACACAAAACTCAATGTGATCAGCATACCGTTTTTGGCGCTTTTTTGCCAGTTCCACCATTTTCTCACTATAATCAAAAGCCAAAACAGAGACAGCTTTTTCTGCAAGATATGCAGAATAATTTCCATTTCCACAGGCAATATCTAAAATATAGTCTGTTGGATCAGGATTTAGAAGCTCTGTTACTTTGGGGCGGACAACTTCTCTGTGAAAATCATTTGATTCATCCCCCATTGCACAATCCCAAAATTCAGCGTTTTGATTCCAGATTGCTTTACTTTCTTCCTTTGAATACTGCATAATATCCTCTTTCTGCAAAATTACTTTTTCTCCTTCGCCCCATGGCTCCTGAAATGCGTGATAATGATGTTCCAATATTTCATCTGTTATCACAAACGGCGAATTGGCATTTAAGACCTGATTTCTTTTATAGAGCCTTTTTTGCAAAAGCTCCTTACTGGCTTTCATATAGACAAGTTCCGTTTCAGCGCCTGCTTTTTGGATCAGCTCTTTATAAAAATTCCGATTTCTCAGTTTCAAAAACTGGAAGTTATAAACATCTTTGCAAATATACCATATCTATTAACTGTACACCACACTCATAAATTGGGTGGTCATAATTGTCCGTAAAGAAATTCGGAATATTGTGAGATCGGACAAATCCGCATTTTTCATAAAACGGTACGGTCAACGGGCTATCACCTGTTCCAACCTGCAAAATAGAATATTCATCTGCATATTTACTTGAAAGGAAGTCAATCAATGCTTTTCCATAGCCCTGTCCTTGATTCTGAGGATCAACTGCAATATTTTTAATTTCAAGTATTCCATTATCTTCATCAGTAACGACACATTCAGCTTTTACATTACCATCTTCAAGTACATACATAGTACCTTTTTCAAGATAGTGATCAATCATATTTTCCTGCTCATCAGCTAATAACAATAATGCTATAAATTGCTTTTTATTCTCATTCACTTCTCGGATTTTCATATTTATTACTCCGTCAAACTTGAATTTGACTTGCCTATTTTCTTAAAATCTCATGTGGAGCTTCTATTTCATTTGCCAAGGTATGCTCTGTTAATTCTGACATCAATTTCAATTTTTTATTAATCAATGGTCGCATACAATTAGGAACATGTTCCTGATGCGCTCTGTGGATTGCTACACATTCCTTACAGTTTCCGTGATAACGACAGGCTTTCAGGCAAGGACAGTGATCTTTGTCTTTATACTCCTTACGAAATTCCGCTGCAAATTCTTCTTGCAGTCTCAGTCCCTCGACACGGTTTCCCTTATGAAATTCTACCATTGCATCCAGTTCTTTCTGGTTCCCTTCAATCTTCATGTTATTATAGCGCCTCCATTTCAACTATTCCTCATTTTCTGATAAATACCGATTGAGATTTCACCTGTTTTAGGAAATTTAATAACTGTTATATTTTGTTATTAAATTCACTGTAAACCTTTGAAAACGCTGGATTTGTCGCAGGTGAGCTTTCCCTTATTGTTTCCCTTGTGTTATATCTTCCCATATAAGTTTACGAACTCTGATAAGGGAAAATACAAGGGCAAAAAAAATCTGATAACACATTATAACATAAAATGAAAATGACATGGTGAACTGATTGAAATGCTTCTATATTTTTATTGATTTGAAGGAGACACAACATGAATACCATTTACGCAAAATACAACATGTATCACAACAGCATTGACATTTATACATCTGCCGGATATATGTTACGCATTGACTGTAATAAGGCAGAGGATGGACTAAAAGCCACTCCCCGCTCACAGTATTCGTTATATGCACTTGCTGCTTTCCAATGGGGCAGTGGAATCAATAATCTGTCTTCCGATTACTTTTTCAATCTCTAAATAGTTCATAGCGATATCTCCTCATATTTACTCAAGAACCAATAACAGTGCCATTTTGAACTGCTTTGTTGCACTTACTGAGTGCTTTCCAAACTTATCAAACTTAAAAGTTTCTCCTGCGTGGATCACCTGCTCCTGTCCCTCATATCCAATCACAGCCTCTCCATCAAGTGCCATCACAAGGGCTTCTCCCGGAGCTGCATGCTCTGAAAGACCTGTCCTGCATCAAAACTCATAACAACAAATTTCATCTTGTCATTATGCGCCAAATCCATATTTACAATCTTTCCTTCCTGATATGGAAGTAACTCTGCTAACTTAAATACTTCTCCCGCCTTGATTACCTCGTTCATAATAGTCTCCTTTCGAAATTCAATCTCTTTATATATAGAATCTTTTATTGCACTAACTCCAACCGACCGTTGAATAGGTGTTAGAATACTTTCTCCAGGCAAAAAATTGATATCCCTGTGCCATTCTCATGATAGATTTGCTTCGAGATGGTACACCCTGGCACTGTTCTGTTTTCTCTTACAAAATCTATAATTTTTCCAGCTTGTTCTTTCATCGTTTCCACCTCTCTTTCTCTTCTTTACATCTATTATTTTATCCATAGGCCTCTTGTTTTTCTGTTGCTGTAGCAACAATATCGATGATATGATAAAATTTCATTTGAAAGGATGGTAATAAGCATATGAAGAAACTAGATGATTATCAGAAGTATCTTCCGATACTATCGAAAGCAAAGCTATTTGAAGGAATTCCTCTTGAACACTATCCGCAAATTTTCAACTTCCTCCAGGCCTCAATTCTCTCTTTTGAAAAAGACGAATTAATTCAACACCTAGGAGAACCTTTGTTATATTCCGGAATTGTGCTTGATGGAACAGTTGAAGGATCATTTATCAATGAAAACTACAGCAAAATCAATATGAATCATTTTGAACGTGGTCGATCATTTGCAGAAGCCCTGGCATGCGTGCAAACACCATACAGTCCAATACAGCTAAAAGCATTGACTAACTGCACCATTATGTTAATTAATCTTAAAGGTATTATAAGCGGTTCTTCCTGTCCATGCTCTTACCAACTGAATTTAACCACTAACATGCTCAAAATACTTGCCTCACAAAATGTTTTTTCAAATCTAAAACTAAGAATTGCAAATCAGAAATCTTTAAGAGATCGAATTCTAATCTATTTGCATAGTTTAGCGCCAGACTCAGAAGGGTATCTCCATGTTCCCTTTACACAGACAGCACTTGCAGAATTCTTAGGTGTAAACCGAAGTGCACTGTCCAGAGAACTTGGTCGTATGCAAGATGAAAATCTTATAGAAGTTAGCGATAAAAAAATGAAACTTTTACTATAGAAAAAAGGGGATGCGCCCATCCCCTTTGCCACATACGCTGTATGCGATTTCACAACAATTTTATTCCAATGCCTCTTCCAGCACTGATTTCAGTGTTTCAGCTGATTTGTGTAATGCCTTGATTTCATCTTCAGATAGTGAAATGGGAACCTTTGATATAAATCCTTCTGCACCTACAATACTTGGCATAGACAGAACTACATCCTTGATTCCGTATTCTCCATCCATCATTGTTGAAATTGGAAGTATCGAACGTTCATCTCTGATTATAGCTTCACATATTCTCTTTACCGACATTGCTATTCCATAATAAGTAGCACCCTTCCTTTGAATAATTTCATAGGCGCTGTTTTTTACTTTCTCCGCAATTTCTGACGTAGCTCCTTCATGGTCATGATGCCCTCTCATCTCGCAGAAATCATGGAGTGGAATACCTGACACGTTGGCACTTGACCAAGCGGCAATCTCACTGTCTCCATGTTCTCCAACAATAAACGCATGAACACTTCGACTATCTACTTCCAGATGCTCCCCGAGACGTTCTTTTAGTCTTGCTGTATCCAGAACCGTTCCTGATCCAATCACACGATTCGGTGCATATCCTTGCCCTCCTTATTGTTCAAAATGCTCTTTTGCAAACTGCATATCCTGTACTACTTCAACCGTTCCAAGATAATTGCCTTTCTTATCTCTTACTGCCATATATGTTACAAGGAATGGTTTTCCATTCTTCTCCATCCAAACTGGAACTCTGTCACGCTTATTATTTCTAAAATCATCTAAAATTGCTCGCACCATCGGTTCTATCTTAGGTGGATGGCAAGAAAATACTTCCCTGTCAATCGCCATCTGAGGGCGTTTGAACACCTTTGGTCCTTCGTTGAAGAAGCGATTGATATTATTATCATCCACAAATGTAATCTCGATAGGCAATGTATTGAGAAGTGCTTCCAGCTGTGGAACTGTCATATGACCACCACTTAATATGATTTCTCCATCGCTTAGAGCCGCCTCTGTTCTTGCTTTTTTATCAGCACTATATTTTTCTGCCTCATCCCAGATCATTTCTACTCCAAACACAGGTGCATAGTCCTTAGCATCCTCGTAAATGCCATACCACTCTTCCCTGCTGAAATTCACTGCGCAGATAGGGTATAAAATATTATTTTCTTTATAGATCATCTCATCTGCTCGTTTGAGAACTGTCTGAAGTCGGTTCATCCATTCTTCATCATAATCTGATATTTTATCAAGTGCAGCTAGCTCATCACGAATTTCATCATCCACTGTCCACATCACATCCGAAGGTCCTGAGATCTCATAGCGTACCTTTAATACCGGATAGACAAGATCTCCTTTTTCTGCATAATGAATAGAAATCTGTCGAAGCTCAGATAGCTTCTCTCCTACATCATTCCCAGACTCAATATCTCCTTGAATTTCATGAATCAATGCGGCTATCTTCTCGTTTTCAAGAGCCCATCGATACATCGGATGTCCAACAGTTTCTCTAAGAGTCTTTGCTGCAGCATGCTTCTGATTGTATGCATCCGGCATCAGTTTCTTAGATGTCTCCTCTTTCTTAAGTGACTCTTCTACTGCTTTTTCCGCATTTGCAATCTTTTCTTCCTTTGTTGCACCGTGAAATAAAGCACTGTGAACATCGCACAATTTCTGCACTTCTGTGATTGGTGTGCCTTCCTTAATTAGCTCCTGCTCAGCTTTCATAATTTCAGATGCCTCTACCTCTGAAAAATTCTCTACGAAGTCTTTGCGCACACTCTCTAAGTCTTCGCCTTCTCCAAGTCGCTTTAAATAGCTCTTTATCTTTTCTCTTGTATTTTCCTGAAAAGCCCCATCTTCACTGCTGGTCTCGTCTCCTGCATTATTCTTTCCAAGTGCAAAGATATTTGGCATCTTCCCAATAAGTTCAAACCCATTACTCATAAGTGCCGGCACAACCTTCATCATGGATATGTTTCTCATCTTAGCTCCCTTTGGAATTGTTGTGATGCGTCCCACAGAGTTAAGCATTGCAGGCTTTGTAATCTCTGAAAATCCTAAATCCTTTAAAACATCTACAAGCTCAGGATATTCCTGAACCAATTCAAATACTGGTTTGTTTAAGTCTAATTTCTTTGCCATATAAACATCCACACCTTTCTATCTTTCCTTGTTACTAAATAAAATAACCTAAATTCCCTAAAATAATCTGTTGCTCCAGCAACATTTCTCAATGTCTCTGTTGTGTGTCCAGCACCTCCGACAATAATATTTTTCTTTGCCACTTCGTTCTGAATGGCTTCAGCAAGAATATCACCACCGGCTATAATGCTTCCTCCAAATAAAACCATTACATCAGCCTGATTGATTCCAATTTTTTTCTAATACATTTTGTGTAAATTCTTCTATATCACGCTTGCCACAAAATTCTCCCAAAATATTAATTGCTTTTGCTTTTTACATAACTCACCTCATAAAATACCGATTTGCACTTCAAATCGTTTTCTTCATTCTATCACAGCATCTATTATTCTGCCATCAATCTTTCGAACCAGGTATCCATGACAATAATAAACTGGCCTGCGCCTTGCCACTCTTGCAGCATTTCATCCAGAGTTTTGTGTTTCTCATATTTCTGCACATACACCCAGGTGGCTATACCACTGGCCTCAGAGATAATTCCTGTTATGATCTTACGCATGATGTCCTCAAATTCTGCAATTTCCTCTTTGGGAACAATGTCATAGAGATCCGGAATCTTGAAATCTTCTTTCCCACAGTTCTCATGTACATCAATCAGATCTGCTTTCACCCTCTTTCTGGATTCCTCAGGTAATTTCAAATATTGCCAGATCATTGAGACCACTTCACTCCTCAAGATAAAATAAAATCAATAATAGATTCTCTTGTCATGTCCAGTACAGTATCTACAACCACTCCTGCAAACAAAATCAGATACAGAATAGTGCTCAGCACAAACAGGAATGCAACCTGAACCCAGTCATGGTAACAGTATGCAGTCGCTATAATCAACAACGTGAATATGAACCCAAGGATTCCTCTGACAACCGCATAAGTCTGTACTGTCATTTTCACTGCCAAGCCAATCACAAAAAGGATTAGCCATACCGGCACTAATAATATTTTCCCTGCAAGTTTTATGATAAACATGCGCACCTCCTATCTTGCCAGTCCTGGCATATCATGGTTCACCTCTGCCTGATAATACCCGTTCATCGTAGACGGTGCATTAAACAGAGCTGCCAGTAAATATTTCTTGATGTTCTTCACTTTGCTTGTATTCCCGCTCATACAGTGCAAGACATACTCTATATGTGAATAAGTCAGCATCAAAAACTTTTTCTTCACCAGTGACGCCGGATACCAGTTGCTGGCGATCAAGATCTTGTCGTTTTTACACATCACAGTTTCTATGATCAGGTTTACGATTTCATCAACCTGTCGCATATCGTCATGATGGGTTACTTCCAGTGACTCATAATCAACGGTCTCTTTGACCAGATTTTCATAAGCCTGATATTCCTCAGTAGGATTATCGCCATCGGATCTATTCTCATCTGCAGATACGATTTGATTAGATTTATTATAATTCATTTCAGTATCACTAAGATTAGTATAATTAGGGTTTGAAATGTAAACTTCTTGAAGTTTGTTTTCGAGACTTCTAGAAGTTTGATTTTGGGACTTCATGAAGTTTGAATTGTAAACTTCTGTAGATTCCTCATTTTTCTCAGAAGTTTGTTTTTTAAACTTCTCTAATTCTTCCTCCAGTGATTTCTCTTCTGTTTTCTCCAGCATAAAGGTTTTCACGTAAATAATGTTCACCTTTCCAAACCCCTGTCTGCGTTTCTCGATCAGACCAATTCCGGTTTCATCATCCAGTTCCTGCATGGATTTGATTGCTTTATTTCGACCGCAATTAAGTAATTCCATGATATCTTCTATCGAAAAGTAAATATATGCTCTGTTTTTTTCATCAAACCACTGATTCTTGATGGACAGAGACATTCGATCCAGCATCAATCCATATAAAATTTTGGCATCGCTTGATAAATCTTTAAAGTAACTATCTGTAAATAATGCTTTTGGTATACGGTAGAAGCTGAACTGGTCAGCTTCGGTACCGTAAAAATAATTAAATGTCATTTTTTTCTCCATAATTTCCTCCTTTCATTTTCTGCTAAGAAGTCCTCTTTTTAAACTTCTTTGACATTGTTTTCTTAGCTTTTTCTCTCCTTAACAGGACTGTTCCTGCATCCACTTTTCTAATAATGATTCAATCACCTGCTCCATATCTTTGGCTGTATAATCATCCGGAAAATACTTTGTCAGTTTCTTTTCTGAGAAAGTAAGAGACCGGGATACTTTCTTTGCCATCACACAGTTATTGAAAATCGATAACATCTGAATCTGATTGATTTGTCCATCATTCAGCTGATTTCTGAGTGCTGCAATCTGTTTTGGTTTGATGAATCCGGTGTCGCTGATATATTCGTAGATCCATCCCTGTACTTCCTTATCGATGTAGGAGATATTGACAGCAACCGTGAATTGAAGCTTTTTGTTATCTACCAGATCAAGAAGTTCCGGAATTAATTCTGTCAGTCGGATATAACGCTGAACACTTCGTGCACTTTCTCCAACCTGTTCTCCTAATAACTGATCTGTTCTCGACTTCGTGCCACTTTGGCACAAAGTTAAATCTGTCCGACTCCCCTGTCTTTTCATTGCATCAAGTTTCATCTTATAAGCAAAGGCTTTCTCACTGGGCAACAGTTCCTCTCGCTGAATGTTAGCATCCACCATCGCCACAATGGCATCATCATCTGATAATTCTCTTACGATTGCCGGAATAGTTGTGAGTCCTGCATCTTTTCATCATCCAGCACCTTGAACGGATGATTTTTAAATGGATGGATCTTACTGATCTCTATCTCCATTGCAGATTCTTCATTTACCACACCAAGCAATTCATCAATACTAGCCAGTTTAATCTTTTCGTCACTTCTATTTTTCATTATTCAAAACCTCCTGTGTCAATTTCATATATGCCTCGGCAACTTTTCCTTTCGGACAGTGCATGTAAATACTTTTTCCCTCTGCACTGGTCTCAGCCGCTTTTACAGACATCGGAATCACATTTTCAAATACTTCTATCTGGCTTCCGTAGGTTGTATGTACTCTCGATGCAATGTCTCTTGCGTAATTGGTTCTGAAATCTACCATAGTCAAGAGAATGCCCTCAATCGCCAGTTTCCGGTTCAGTCTTTTCTTTACTGTGAGAATGGTCTTGATCAGCCGCTGAAGTCCTTTAACAGGCAGATATGCGGCCTGTACAGGTATCAGCACGGAATCAGAAGAAACCAGTGCATTGATTGTCATCATACCAAGGCTTGGCATACAGTCGATCAGGATATAATCGTATCGGCATCTTATCGCATCGATATATTCCTTCATGATCATTTCTCTGCTCATAACATTTCCCATCGTTACTTCCAGGGCAGAAAGCTCAATATTTGCCGGAAGTAAATCTACATTTTCCTGGTGATGTAAGATACCATCTTTCAAGGAGATTTCTTCTTCATTGATGACATCCATCATGATCGTTGCCAGTGTAATGCGAAGATCATCCGGTTCCTCATATCCAAGACTTGCTGTTAAACTTCCCTGTGGATCCGCGTCGATCAGCAACACTTTCTTACCTTCTCGTGCCAGTCCAATGCCTACATTTACGGTTGTGGTGGTCTTTCCAACGCCGCCTTTCTGGTTTACTACGGATATAACTTTACACATGATTTCTTCCTCCTTTAACTTTCCCATGATTCTTTTTTCCATAATTTCAACAATGCCAGTATTTCCCGCTTCATCATTGCCGGTGTATAAGAATTTGGAAAATACTTGTGTAACTGCTCGTTTGTAAATGCCACTCTTGTGATCTCACCCTTTTTCACTTCACACATGATTTCTTCCATCTTTTCCAGTGATAACTGTTTTTCTTTACTCAGCTGCTTTATCCGCTGAGCCTGTGAGAGTGACGGAATCGCCTGTGCATAATCCATTGCTTTAAGCAGTTCTCTTTGTTCATTTTCTTTCAGTGCTGCTATTTCCACAGCCGGGCAAAAAGAAATAATTTCATCATCCAGCTTCTGCAACATTTCTGGTATCAGCTTTGTCAGTGAAATATAACGCTGCACTTGTTTTGGGCTATCACCACAATCCTCACTGATAATATCTATCGAACGTTTTCTTGTTTTTTTGTGGTCAACTTGGCTCTTTTTTCGACCACTTTTTCTTTTCAATACGTCATTCTTTAATTTGTAAGCAAAAGCCTTTTCACTGTAGCTGATCCGTTCTCTATGAAGATTCGAATCCACCATGCTTAAGATGGAATCATCTTCACTTAATACCCGGATGATCACCGGTACTTTACGGTATCCAAGTTTCTCTGCAGCATGTTTTCTTCTGTGACCGGATATGATTTCATAGTAGCCATCCGGTACCGGTCTGACGATCAGCGGATTTAAGATTCCATATTTCTCAATGCTTTCCTGCAGAAGAAACATTTCCTTATCATCTTTCACCTGAAACGGATGCTCCTTAAAAGGGCGGAGACGTTCAATCTCAATTTCTATGATTCTTTCTTCTTTTTCTCCTGATTGTCTGTTTGCATCAGTCATCTTGACTCCTTTCCTCCAGGATTCAGGAAATAAAAAATGCCTGCCTGGAACTTTTGTTGTAAGAAAAGTTCCAAACAGACATTGCCGTTTGACTATTAGCTGTAGCTAATAGAATTGAATACTGTTTCAGCTAATTTATGTTTGCAGGTTTCGGAGAGATTGTTTCTTTTCCTGCCTTTTCTCTGATTTACATCCCCAAATAAGGGGTGACAACAGAGCGGAACCCAAATGTTAGCTGGACTCTTGAAAAACCATGTTTGCAAACCGGTGATTTTGATTAGCTGTCAGCTAACAAAAATCGGATTGTGTTAGCTGGAAATGGATCATTTTGAATGGAATTTCATGCCACGAACGTGATTAGAAAATAAGAAAAGCGTTCGCTGTCAGCTAATCCAGCTAACATTTTCGAACGCTTTGAAGCCCGTCGCCAAGAGGATTTGAACCTCCGACCCCTCGCTTAGGAGGCGAGTGCTCTATCCAGCTGAGCTATGACGACACATGCCGCAAACCCTTGATTTTACTGGGTTTCTGGGATTTTTCCCTTCGGCCATATATAAGATTATCAACTCTTTTTCGAGTTGTCAATCTACAGATTTTTTTACTTTGGTAACATTAGAACGTTCCCCAATTTGGGGAATGCTTTGTTGTCACCTTTGGCATTTTTCAGAATAGATTCGAACTGAAAGTTGTTTTTCATTTTTTCCCTTTGGGGAATGCCTCGGCTTTCTCTTAGGAGGCGAGTGCTCTATCCAGCTGAGCTATGACGACACATGCCGCAAACCCTTGATTTTACTGGGTTTCTGGGATTTTTCCCTTCGGCCATATATAAGATATCAACTCTTTTTCGAGTTGTCAATCTACAGATTTTTTTGATTTGGTAACATTAGAACGTTCCCCAATTTGGGGAATGCTTTGTTGTCACCATTAGCATTTTTCAGAATAGATTCGAACTGAAAGTTGTTTTTCATTTTTTCCCTTTGGGGAATGCCTCGGCTTTCGCTTAGGAGTTCTCTGTGAACCGTGGTAGCTAGAAGTTCGATTATCCTTTTGGGAGCGTTTAATGCCGTAAATTAAAGCATAAGTGCTTGTTATGTTTAGTTGATGATATTCTCTGATGTACCCTCATACACCGTAGAGTGTTAGCAAGCTGTTAGCAACAAAGACTTATTTAAAGCTTTAATTTGTTAGAAAATATTACAAACAAACTATAAATCATTTATCACTAGAAATCAAGATACTCGTATGTTATAGACGTTCAGAAATGAGCGTCTATTTTTATACCCAAAATGAAAGGAGCATTAGATTTATGAAAAAGATATTGAAACGATTATGTACGGGCGTACTTGCCCTAGCGACTGTCGTTACCACCTTGCCGAGTACAACCGTTCATGCGGAAAGTAAGCAATACTGGACGCAATCCAATGAGCGTGTCGGTATCGTTGAAAAAGTAATGAATGACGGTTCGATTGGTTCTACCTTTAACGAGGGGCATTTGACCGTTGAGGGCGAGGACGCTTACTGTATCGACATTAACACCGATTTTAAAAACGGTTATAAGACCAGAGCCGACGCAAGCTCACGCTTGACTGCTGACCAGATAAGCGACGTTGCCTTATCCATTGAATATGTGAAACAGTACACAGACAGCCACAGCGGAATAAGCAACAATCACGCCTACCTTTTAAGACAGCTTGTGGTCTGGCAGAGATTGAGCGTTCATCTAGGCTGGCAATGCGACAACGTGCGAGCTTCTTATGATGAAATATCAAAGGCAACGCAGGACGAAGTGTTTGCAGGGGCAAAAGCCTTTGTCAAAGACAATAAAGGACGCTATGAATGTGGCGGTTATATCTACTCTGGCGAGGGGCAGGAACTCGGACAGTTCTGGGCGAACTTAAACGTCGGAAATGCCACATTGAAGAAATCTTCCAGTAATGCCAGCATTACAGAGAACAACACCAACTATTCAATCGCTGGTGCAACTTACGGTGTCTTTTCTGATAAAGACTGCACGAAACAGCTTGCCACCCTTACGACTGATAGTAACGGCAATACAGAGATTGTAGAAGTTAAAGCAGGAACGGTCTATATCAGGGAATTATCCGCTCCGAAAGGATATAAGGTTGATGATACTGTCTATTCTTTAAAGGTAGAAGTCGGAAAAACAGCGACCTTGAATGTATCTGATATACCGAAAGTAACAGACACTTTGATTGAGCTTTTCAAAATCGACATGGAAACGCAGAAAGACAACCCACAAGGGAACGCTTCTCTGGCAGGTGCGGAGTTTACATGGAAATATTATGACGGTTACTACAACAAGAACAATCTTCCAGAAAAAGCTACTCGCACATGGACGACAAAGACAATCGCTGAAAAGGACAGCGACGGCACAATCCATTATGTTACAAAATTAGCGGACGCATACAAGGTGTCTGGCGACAGCTTCTATATGCAGGACGGTAAAGAGGTTCTTCCACTTGGAACACTAACCGTTGAGGAAACAAAAGCTCCAAACGGCTACTTGCTTGACGGTGCATATATGCAGGCTGGCGATAAGTCCGAACAGATTAAGGGCTTATATGTAACACAGATTACCGAGGACGGCGACCTTGGCGTATTGACTGGAAGTAATCAGTTTTCTGTATCAGACAAGGTTATCCGTGGCGGTGTCAAAATTCAGAAACGAGATTTAGAAACGGGCGATACGAAGCCACAAGGAAGTGCAACCTTGAAAGATACTGCCTTTGACATCATTTCCTTAAATGATAATTCTGTATTGGTTGAGGGCAAGCTCTATAAGAAAAATGAAGTGGTAAAGACAATCCATACAGACCTTGAGGGTGTCGCTTCTACTTCTGCTGACCTTTTACCTTATGGAAAATTCCGTATCGTTGAAAGTGAAGCTCCCAACGGTTACTTAACTGACGGTGCAAAACCGATTGATTTTACAATCACAGAAAATGGAAAAATCTTGGACTTAACCGACGAAGCCCATTCTATCTACAATCAGATTAAGCGTGGAGATATTGAGGGTGTGAAAATCGGTGCAGGCACACACAAGCGTCTTGCTGATGTTCCCTTTAGGATCACAAGCAAGACGACGGGAGAAAGTCATGTTGTGGTAACTGATGATAACGGGCAATTCTCCACTTCTTCTGACTGGGCTTCACATAAGCACAATACCAACGCAGGAAAGACCAGCGAGGACGGTGTGTGGTTTGGGACTTCTGAACCAGACGACAGCAAAGGTGCGTTGCCTTATGATACTTACATCATTGAGGAATTACGTTCAGACAGCAACAAAGGCTTTGAGCTTATCCCACCATTTGAAATCGTGGTATCAAGAAATAATCTTGTGATTGATTTAGGGACTTTGACTGATGAATACGAAAAAGAAATCTCAATTCATACCACAGCAACCAGCAAGGACGGCGAAAAGACAATCCTTGCAGGAAAAGAGGTAACAATCGTTGATACCGTCAAATTAGACGGACTGACAAAAGGCACAAAGTATCAGCTTGTAGGCTGGCAAATGCTGAAAGAAGAAAACACCGAACTTCTTATCAATGGAAAACGTGTAGAAAACGACCATACCTTTGTCGCTGATGATGAAGCTATGAAAGTGGAAATTGCTTATACATTCAATGCGTCCGAGCTTGGCGGTAAAAATCTGGTAACATTCGAGGAATTATACGATTTGAGCAATCCAGACGAACCCGTAAAAGTTGCGGAACACAAGGACATTGACGACGACGGGCAGACTGTTTTAATTACAGAACGTATCATCAAGATACATACGACTGCTACCGATAGGGACGGCAACAAAGAGATTGAAGCAGGAAAAGACGTTACAATCGTTGATACGGTTACTTTAGAGGGCTTGGAAATTGGCACAAAATATCAGTTGAAAGGCTGGCAGATGTTGAAAGAAGAAAACGCCGAACTTCTTATCAATGGAAAACGTGTAGAGAATGACTATACCTTTATCGCTGATAAAGAAAACATGAAAGTAGAAATTGTATTTACATTCGACGCTTCTTCCCTTGGCGGTAAACAGCTTGTAACCTTTGAAGAATTGTATGATGTAAGCAATCCAGATGAACCAAAAAAGGTTACGGAACACAAGGACATTGAGGACGACGGACAGACGGTTACTATCAAAGAAGTACCAGAAACGCCCGAAGAACCGAAAGAACCAGAGAAGCCAGAAACACCCGATACACCAAAGAAAACAGACAGTCCAAAAACGGGCGACAGTACCAACCTTTACGGACTGCTTGCACTTCTTCTGACTTCTGGTGCTGGACTGGCTGGAACATATCTTTACAAACGCCGTAAAGTGAAAAAATCATAAGGCGGTAACGATATGAGGAAAGAAAAATCACGTTCTCCACCGAAGCTGTCAAACGGCAGACTTCCTCTTATTCTGGCTTGTCTGCCTTGCACCTGCAAGAACACGGATAGTCAAGGGTGCGTAAGCATTTATTTTACCCTTTACTATTCGGGGGATTGCTGGTACTTCCTTAACCGCCAGAATAAGAAACAAAACTAATCAATCAAAAAATAGAAAGAAACGAGGTAAAACACTATGGAAATGAAATATGTCGTGCCAGATATGGCACAGTCTTTTGGAACACTTGAATATGCAGGCGAAAGCGAGCCTATCTTTGAAAGGGATAAAAATAACCGCAGGGTCTTAGCCAGACGAAGCTATAACCTTTATTCTGACGTACAGAAAGGCGAAAATGTTGTGGTGGAAATTCCCGTGCAGGCTGGCGAAAAACATTTCAAGTATGAACAGAAAGTAAAACTTGTCAATCCGAAGTTATACGGCAGAGGTTACGCAATCGGGGATATGGGACATACCGATTATGTGTTGCTTGCTGATGATATTATAACAGTTGAAGAAAAGTAAAGGAGTGAAGAAATTATGAGATTATCAAACGGATTTGTTATTGACAAAGAGAAAACATTTGGAGAATTAAAATTTACAGCGGTGCGTGATGTGTTCTTGCAAAATGAGGACGGGACACCGAGTACCCAACTGAAAAAGCGTATTTATGATTTAAAGTGCAGTCTGCATGGTGGAATTATCCCCGTGTCTGTACCACCAGAAGTACCGTTAAGAGAATTTCCCTACAATGCAGTTGTAGAGCTTGTCAATCCCGTAGCCGATACGGTATCACGAAAAACCTATACGGGTGCAGAGGTGGACTGGTATGTAAAGGCAGAGGATATTGTGTTGAAGAACAAAAATAATCAGAACGCAGGCAATCCACAGAACCATACACCGCAGGGACAGTCTAAGAAATAGTATTGCTTAGTAAATTTATATTGTAGGCAATGTCCGTAAAATGTATAATTGTCTTATATTTTAGGGATTGGAGGTAACATATTTGAAAAAGACAATTATAATATCAATTTTGCTTATTGTAGTGATAACAGTTTTAGATTATATCAATATGCCCACTCTTTTAGGAATGAATATTTCTAATATAAATTGGGACTTCTATATGGGTTTTTTAAATGTATTAGCTATTATAGCTATGTATGTAATTACTTATAAGTTATTAGATAAGAGAGCCGTGAAAAAAGAGAAAAACAAAAAGGATATTTCTATTTTACTTATAAAAGACTGTTACGAAGAATGTTATAGTTATATTAAGATGTTGAATGAAGTTAATGTGGAAAAGTATATTGTTCCTAAAATTGATTTTGACTCTACAAACCCTAAACTGATTGTCAATCTGCAAAATGCCCCATTTGATAATGAAGATATTATTATGGATTTAGTAAAAGACGGACAAATAACACGCCAACAGATAGAGGGGTATTTTAATGTCAAACGTAAATTTAGACAGTATGTAAATATGAGAATAATTACATTTGACGCCCCACATATCTATATGCCATTAAAAGAAGAATTGCTTAAAACATTAGATATTGAAAAATCGAAAATCAGTAATGTAATATCAAAAGGAAGTGATTAAATATCTATATTTAGAAGTGGTTAGTCTATATGATTAGCTACTTTTTTCGTATCCAGAAAGGAGTGATTGATTTATGCGTATGATTTGGAACAAAGGACACCGTATTAGAGCCAGCGACAAAGGCTTAGTATATCGTTTCTGTGCTGGTACGCTTCTGTTTGTATTCGTGGCAGTTCTCCTGCTACTGAATATGAAACAGCTCATGCGTACCGATTGGGAACATTTCAGCTTGTTAGAGAACGGCTTGACGCTTTCCACATACAACTTCATAACCATACTGATAGCGACTGGTGTTTGTGCATTGGTCGCTTTTCTGTACTACCGCTTCTGTTACGACAGTTTCAAGAAGCTCCTGCACCGTCAAAAGCTGGCACGAATGGTACTGGAAAATAAGTGGTATGAAGCCGATACCGTACAAGACAGCGGTTTTTTTACTGACCTGCAAAGCAGATCAAGGGAAAAAATCGTCTGGTTTCCAAAGATTTATTATCAAATGGAAAAGGGACTGCTTCATATCCGCTGTGAAATTACGCTGGGGAAATATCAAGACCAGCTTTTACGGTTAGAGGATAAATTGGAAAGTGGCTTGTATTGCGAATTGACCGACAAGACCTTACATGACGGCTATATTGAATACACCCTGCTTTATGACATGATAGCGAACCGTATTACCATTGATGAAGTACGGGCAGAGAATGGCTGTCTTAGATTGATGAAAAATCTTGTCTGGGAATATGACGCACTCCCTCACGCTCTGATTGCTGGTGGGACGGGTGGCGGTAAAACTTATTTTCTGCTGACGCTCATTGAAACCTTATTGCATACCAACGCCGTCCTTTACATCTTAGACCCGAAAAATGCGGACTTAGCAGACTTAGGGACAGTTATGGGAAATGTGTATCACACCAAAGAAGAAATGATTGATTGCGTCAATGCCTTTTATGAGGGCATGGTACAGCGAAGTGAGGAAATGAAGCGACACCCGAACTATAAGACGGGCGAAAACTACGCCTATCTGGGACTGCCACCCTGCTTTCTTATCTTTGATGAATATGTAGCGTTTTTTGAAATGCTGGGGACAAAGGAAAGCGTGAACCTGCTTAGCCAGTTAAAGAAAATCGTCATGCTGGGACGGCAGGCTGGATATTTCCTTATCGTTGCCTGCCAGCGTCCAGACGCAAAGTATTTCTCGGACGGTATAAGAGATAACTTCAATTTCCGTGTGGGACTTGGACGTATCAGCGAATTAGGTTACGGTATGCTGTTTGGTTCAGATGTGAAAAAGCAGTTTTTTCAGAAGCGTATCAAGGGGCGTGGCTATTGCGATGTGGGAACAAGCGTCATAAGTGAATTTTACACGCCTTTAGTCCCGAAAGGACATGATTTTTTGCAGACTATCGGCTCTCTTGCACAAGCAAGGCAGGACGGGACGGCGACGTGCGAAGCGAAAGGCGACGGCACGGACTAGCCGTTGCTGGTGTGGCGAAGCCACGCCAGCAGGTAAAACCCCTCGGTATCTAACAGAGGGGTACGTTTGCAAATGGACAATAGACAAAAAACAATGGAAACATAAGGCTTCTGGCATGATTTCCTATCAAAAATCAGTTGTGAAGTCGCCCTAAAAAACTTCACACTTTACAGATTGGGGGTATGGTTCTGAATGAAGAACAAGGGATAAAAGAATTACGGGAAAAACGGATTGCTTACGGTATCTCACAAGGAAAGCTGGCGGTGGCTTCTGGCATTACAAGGGAATATCTCAACAAGATAGAAAGCGGAAAAATGAAACCGTCAAAGGAACTTCTGAATACTCTGCATAAGGAACTGGCAAGGTTCAATCCAGAAGCACCGCTTACCATGCTGTTTGATTATGTAAAAATCCGTTTTCCCACACTGGATATACAGCACATCATCAAAGATATATTAAAACTGAATATCCATTATATGCTCCATGAAGATTACGGACATTACAGTTACACGGAGCATTATTCATTAGGGGACATCTTTATCTATACGTCGGCTGACGAAGAAAAAGGTGTCCTTTTAGAGTTAAAGGGGCGTGGTTGCCGACAGTTTGAATGTTACCTGCTGGCACAAGAAAGAAGCTGGTATGACTTTCTCATGGACGCATTGGTAGACGGTGGCGTGATGAAGCGTATCGACCTTGCTATCAACGACCATACGGGCATTTTGGATATTCCAGAGCTTGCGGAAAAATGCAGGAAACGGGAATATATCGGAAAGTCCAGAAGTTATAAGTTTTACCAGTCGGGCGAGCTTATCAAGCACAGAGAGGACGACAGAGAATATATGGGACGAACCCTTTATCTTGGTTCGCTGAAATCAGATGTGTATTTCTGTATCTATGAAAAGGACTATGAGCAGTACGTCAAGTTAGGGACACCTCTGGAAGAAGCCGACATTATCAATCGTTTTGAGATACGGCTTCGCAATGAACGTGCCTATTATGCAGTACGAGATTTACTGACCTATTATGACGCAGAGCAGACCGCCTTTTCTATCATCAACCAGTATGTGAGGTTTGTTGATGAAGAACCAGACAAGCGAAAAAATGACTGGAAACTCAATGACCGCTGGGCTTGGTTTATCGGCGATAACAGACAGAGCTTGAAGCTGACGACAAAGCCAGAGCCTTACACCTTAGACCGCACGTTGCGTTGGGTACAAAGGCAGGTAGCACCGACCTTGAAAATGCTGAAAAAGATTGATAAGGGAAACGGTACAGACTACATGGAAATGATTGAACAGCAAGCGAAGCTCACAGAAAAGCATGAAATGATAATCAGACAGCAGACGACCCCTGCAAAAGATTTAGTAGAAAGTTAGGAGTGATGAAAAATGTGGGAATTAGGAAAAGACTTACTGCTGGTATCGCTTGGAATGGGTATCGGCGTAGTCTTGATGTGTATTATAAGCGTCGGCAAAGAAGCTGACAGACACATGGAAGAAATCAAAGAAAACAAAGAAAGTGAGGACAATTAAATGAATTTCGGGCAAAATTTATATCAATGGTTTTTAAGCAATGCACAGTCATTAGTGTTAATGGCAATCGTGGTAATCGGTATCTATTTAGGGTTCAAGCGTGAGTTTTCAAAACTCATTGGCTTCTTGGTGGTTGCCCTTGTTGCCGTTGGATTGGTGTTCAATGCTGGCGGTGTGAAAGACGTGTTGCTGGAACTGTTCAATAAGATTATTGGTGCATAAAACATTGTGAAAAGCGGTTTTTCTTTCGGGACTGACCGCTTTTTTCTTACCTAAAATTAGATTGGAGCGATGAAATGAACGATATTTTTAAGGATATGCAGGCAAAAGTCGGCTGTGAATACATTTCCGACCTGCCCTCTTACAAGCGTAAGGTGTGGCATGAAATGAAACGGCTGAACCCTGCCGACTATGAAGAAAGACAGTTAGAAGATTTTTCTAAATATGTGTTTGGTATCTCATACCAGAACTTAAAAGATGTGATGAACCAACAGAAAGGACGTGAGGAACAATGCAGGAAACAAGGGTACTGGTGGAAACGAGAGGAACAACTGACGAAGAAACAATATCATACTGGTTCGACCTGCCGATAGATGTTGCCGAGTTTGAAGAAAAGTTAGGTATCGGTGCAGAAAGTGGGGATTACTGTATTATCGAAAAGGTGTTGCCTTATGCTGATGAAGTTCACGAACATACAAGCGTGTATCAGCTCAACGAATTAGATTTTATGTACCGCCAGCTTTCAAGTGATATGCAGGAAGAATATGTATCACTTCTGACCGTATATGACAATTTAGAAACACTTTATCTTTGCAGGAACGTGATTACGGTTTATCCCGACTGCAAAAGCATAATAGATGTTGCAAGGCAAAAGCTGATGAACGACCCGACGTTCAAACATTTATCCGAGGACTGTCAAGAATATTACTTTGACTTTGAAGCCTACGCTTCTCACTTGCAGGAACACGGGAAATTTTTAGTAACAGAACACGGTATCTTTGAACTGCCAGAGTAGGAAATGAGGTGGTGCTTATGATTGATGATATGGCGGTTTACATTGCTAATCTTGGCAAATACAATGAGGGCTATTTAGTCGGTGCTTGGTTCACGTTTCCTATTGACGAGGAAGATGTGAAAGAAAAAATCGGCTTGAATGAACAGTATGAGGAATACGCTATCCATGATACCGACAACTTTCCCATTGCGATTGGCGAGTATGTTTCCATTGAAGAACTCAATGAGATGTATGAAATGATAGAGGAACTTCCCGACTATATCGTAGAGTGTCTGGACGAATTTATCAGCCACTATGGGACGCTGGAAGAAGTCGTGGAACATAAGGACGATATTTACTATTATCCCGACTGTGAAACCATGACAGATGTTGCCTACTACTACATAGACGAATTGCAGGCACTTGGCGACATTCCACCCAGCTTGCAGAACTACATTGACTATGAAGCCTACGGGCGAGATTTGGATATGGGCGGTTGCTTTATTGAAACAAGCCGAGGTATGTGCGAGATACCATATTAACGCTGGAAGATCAGCGACAAGCATTGTTGCTACTGACAGAGTATTTCTCTTTTAAGGGACAGTCTGAAACATGGCTGTCCTTTTCTCATTTAGAACTTATGAAAGGAGTTGAAAGAACTTGAAAAAGATTAAATCTTATACGGGTATCTGGAACGTGGAAAAAGTCTTGTATGCAATCAATGACTTTAACTTGCCCTTTCCCGTTACTTTTACACAGATTACATGGTTTGTGATTACGGAATTTATCATCATTTTGTTTGGGGATATTCCCCCACTTTCCATGATTGAGGGAGCATTTCTCAAATACTTCGGTATTCCCGTTGCTCTCACTTGGTTTATGTCGCAGAAAACTTTTGACGGAAAGAAGCCGTACAGCTTTTTGAAATCACAGATAACCTATGCCCTGCGACCGAAAATCACTTATGCAGGAAAAGCCGTAAAACTGCATAAGCAGACCTTGAATGAAACAATCACGGCAGTAAGGAGTGTGAACTATGTTCCCGATAAAATATATTGACAACAACCTTGTCTGGAACAAGGACAATGAGGTGTTCGCCTATTATGAGCTGATACCGTACAACTATTCTTTCTTATCCGCAGAGCAGAAATTTATCGTGCATGACAGTTTCAGACAGCTCATTGCACAGTCCCGTGAGGGAAAAATTCATGCGTTGCAGATTGCCACAGAAAGCTCAATTAAAAGTATGCAGGAGCAGTCAAAGAAGCTGGTAACGGGAAAATTAAAGGAAGTTGCTTACCAGAAAATAGACGAACAGACCGAAGCGTTAGTATCAATGATTGGGGACAATCAAGTGGACTACCGCTTTTTTCTTGGCTTTAAGCTCATGGTTACGGAAGAACAGCTCAATCTGAAGAATATTAAAAAATCGGCGTGGCTGACGTTCACGGAATTTCTCCATGAAGTGAACCATACGCTGATGAATGATTTTGTTTCCATGCCGAATGATGAAATCAACCGTTACATGAAAATGGAAAAGTTACTGGAAAATAAAATCTCCCGTCGCTTTAAGGTGCGTCGCTTGGAAATCAATGATTTTGGGTATCTCATGGAACATCTTTACGGCAGGGACGGTGTCGCCTATGAAGATTATGAGTATCAGCTACCAAAGAAGAAATTGAACAAAGAAACGCTGATAAAATACTACGACCTTATCCGTCCGACAAGGTGTGTGATTGAGGAAAGCCAGCGGTATTTACGATTGGAGCATGAGGATAAGGAAAGCTATGTGTCCTACTTTACCGTCAATGCGATTGTAGGGGAGCTTGATTTTCCGTCGTCTGAAATCTTCTATTTCCAGCAACAGCAATTCATATTCCCCGTTGATACTTCTATGAATGTAGAAATCGTGGAGAACCGAAAGGCTCTTACCACAGTAAGAAATAAGAAAAAGGAATTGAAAGATTTGGATAATCACGCCTATCAAGCAGGAAGTGAAACCAGTTCTAATGTGGTGGACGCATTAGACAGCGTGGACGAGCTGGAAACGGACTTAGACCAGACAAAAGAAAGTATGTATAAGCTCTCTTATGTGGTGCGTGTATCGGCTGATGATTTGGACGAATTAAAACGCCGTTGTGATGAAGTCAAGGATTTTTACGACGACCTCAATGTAAAGCTGGTGCGTCCTGCTGGAGATATGCTGGGGCTTCATTCTGAATTTCTTCCTGCCAGCAAGCGATATATCAACGACTATGTGCAGTATGTAAAATCAGACTTCTTGGCAGGGCTTGGGTTTGGTGCTACCCAGCAGTTAGGGGAAACTACGGGTATCTATATGGGCTATTCCGTTGATACGGGAAGAAATGTGTACCTGCAACCGTCCCTTGCCAGTCAAGGTGTAAAAGGTACAGTTACCAACGCTTTAGCTTCTGCTTTTGTCGGTTCGCTTGGCGGTGGGAAATCGTTCTGCAACAATCTTCTGGTGTATTATTCGGTGTTATTTGGGGGACAAGCGGTTATCTTAGACCCTAAAAGTGGTGCGAAACGTTCCTACTTGAAAAGAGTAGGCACAGCACTTCATTAAATCAATATTTAATGTGTGTTGGAGAACTAAACACACGAATAGTCGAATGACGGGGTAACGCCCTGAAAGGCTACTTTAATACTCTGACTGGCAGAAACTTGAGTAAACAAGGCTCTGTCAGAAGCTCGGTGAAGTCGGCAGACAGACACCGTAACAGATAATGCTGACGAAAGATTCCCAGAGGTGGGCGTTGTGTCCTATATGCCGGAAGTCTATAAAATATCTATGGTTAGAATGTAGATGAGAGGTCTACTGACGAATCCTTGAATGTACAGGTCTATATCGGGGCTGGATAGAAATGTCCAGTGACACAAACAGTGTCGCTACTGTGGGTGAGTAAGACTCCGCATTTATGAAAATCCATATAACGTTAAAGGCGTTATCAAGGTAGCAGGCTTATAGAGGAAACCTAAGGATATATGTACAGATAGTGTGTTTGGAACGTTGAAAGCTGACAACATGGAGATTTTACTGTCTGTGAAGTGTTCACATCAGAAAGTTATTGTGAGATTAGCAATGATATAAGGTGTGTTAATGTCAGTGAGAGTGGTGGCACAGTACCTATGAAACCGTGATAACAAGCGGTGGAGGGATAGCCACTAGTCATATGAAGAATAGAATTACTAAGAAAAATGGTATGGGTTCGAGTAAGACTAAGAGATGTACTTGCTCCTGCAAACAAGGAGGGTACAGACCATGCTAAAGAAAAACAAGCTCCGCTATAACGAGTATTATGATATGCAACATATTTATGACGAGTTATACGCACAGAGCAAGAACGGTAATAACTTTTATAAGTTACTTGAAATTATTGGTTCGGAACAAAATATTTGTTTAGCTTACCGTAATCTGAAATCAAACAGTGGCAGTAAAACGGCTGGAACGGATGGAATGACGATAGACGATATAAAACAACTCAGCAATGCTGAGATTGTTGCTACCGTTCGGGAAAGCCTTAGCAACTACCGCCCCAAATCAGTCAGACGTGTTTTCATTCCAAAAGCTGGGAGCGATAAAATGCGTCCATTGGGGATTCCGTGTATCTGGGACAGGCTGGTACAACAATGTATCCTGCAAGTCCTAGAGCCGATATGCGAACCAAAGTTCCATAATCATTCCTATGGATTCCGTGCGAATCGAAGTGCCCACCATGCAGTCAGCAGAGTAACGACACTGATAAATTTATCAAAATATCATTACTGTGTTGACGTAGACATTAAAGGATTTTTCGATAATGTCAATCATGGAAAACTATTAAAACAAATCTGGACACTTGGTATTCGGGATAAAAGATTGATTTGCATTATCAGCAAAATGCTGAAAGCCGAAATTGACGGCGAGGGTGTCCCAGAAAAAGGAACGCCACAAGGCGGTCTGTTAAGTCCACTGCTCTCCCTCATAGTCCTTAATGAATTAGACTGGTGGGTAAGCAGTCAGTGGGAAACATTCCAGCCGAAGAACCGCAGTAAAAATGGGTGGCTTCAATACGCAAAGAAATATACCAAACTGAAAAGCGGTTTTATTGTACGTTACGCTGATGATTTTAAAATCATGTGTTCAACCTATGGAGAAGCACAAAGATTTTACCACAGTACCGTAGATTTTCTTAATAAAAGGCTGAAATTAGAAATCAGTCCAGAGAAATCAAAGGTAGTAAATCTGAAGAAAAATTCATCAGATTTTCTGGGGTTCAAAATCAAAGTCATTCCAAAAGGAAGAACGAAACACGGTTATGTTGCCAAAACAGATATGAACCAAAAAGCATTAAAGAAAGCGAAAACAAATCTAAAGTTAAAGGTAAAAGATATAGCCAGACATACGACTGGCTTCAATATCAGCAGATATAATCTGACAGTTATCGGTATGCAGAATTACTACTGCATAGCAACTAACGTATATAACAACCTGACAGAAGTAAGTTACGCTCTCTTACCGACCATACGAATCCGTTTAAGGAACATTGCAAAATCAGTTCCATTTGAAAGTACAAGTTCAGAATTTCAGAGCAGGACAAAAGGAATCAGACCAAAAACAAAAATAGTGATGATTGCGGATAATCCGCTATTGCCGATTCAAGGAGTACAACACAAAAATCCTATGAATTTCTCGCAAGATATTTGTAATTTTACAAAGCAAGGGAGAAACAAGGTGCATGAGGACGTTGTAGTTGTAACAAAAGAAGAAATCCGAGCGTTGTTGGAAAATGAAAACCCTGCCGATAGCGTAGAGTTTAACGACAATCGTATTTCGGCATATATCGCACAACAAGGCAACTGCTATGTAATGAATCGTCGAGGAACTCCGTCCACTCTGATATGTATTCACAAATCAGACAAAGGAGATAACCTTGACAGATATTCTAATCTGGCATTTGTGGAAATTCCCATTGCAAAGGCAATCCTAACAGAATCAGCAGACGAAGCAAAATCACTGTTAAAAGGTTATGTTCTTAATAGTCAGCAGAAGAAAAAACTGAACAGAATACGGACGAATTACGGATACCAGACAATAACTGGGAAATAACTTATAAATCTATTTGGATATGATGGAACGCCGTATGAAGCGAAAGTTTCATGTACGGTGTGAAGCGGGGGAAAACTTGGAGATAACATCAAAAAGTTACCTATCGCTATAGCGTGGCAACTGGAAAGAAACGCTCCCAGAAATCGCCCATGAAATCAATATCGTAAACCTTACCAGCGACAAGGACAATGCAGGGCTTCTTGACCCATTCGTGATTATGAAGAATGTAAAAGACGCTGAAAGTCTGGCAATCGACATCTTGACATTCCTTACAGGTATTTCCTCAAGGGACGGCGAAAAATTCCCCGTACTTCGTAAGGCGGTGCGTTCCGTTACCCAGAGCGACCGTCGGGGCTTGCTCCATGTGATAGACGAGCTACGCCGTGAAGATACACCCATATCAAGAAATATCGCAGACCATATCGACAGCTTCACAGACTACGACTTTGCACACCTGCTGTTTTCAGACGGTACGGTTGAAAATGCTATCAGTTTAGATAACCAGCTCAATATCATTCAAGTAGCGGACTTAGTATTGCCAGATAAGGACACAACCTTTGAGGAATACACGACCATTGAATTATTGTCGGTGTCTATGCTGATTGTGATTAGTACCTTTGCTTTAGATTTTATCCATTCCGACAGAAGCATTTTTAAGATTGTCGATTTGGACGAAGCGTGGGCGTTCTTAAATGTGGCACAAGGAGAAACCTTATCAAATAAGCTGGTTCGTGCTGGACGAGCTATGCAGGCAGGCGTTTATTTCGTTACACAATCCTCTGGGGACGTGTCAAAGGAAAGTCTGAAAAACAATATCGGCTTGAAATTCGCTTTCCGTTCTACTGACATCAACGAGATAAAGCAGACCCTAGAATTTTTCGGTATCGACAAGGACGACGAAAACAACCAGAAACGCTTGCGTGATTTGGAGAACGGACAATGCTTATTGCAGGACTTATACGGGCGTGTCGGTGTGGTACAGATACACCCCGTCTTTGAAGAACTATTGCACGCTTTTGATACCAGACCGCCCGTACAGAGAAATGAGGTGGAGTGATGAAAGAAAGGATAAAAGGTGCGTTCACAAAAAAGAAGATTTTCCACTTTCTCAAAATGGCTCTGTTCGTGGTGGCACTCTCCCTTATCCTGCTTTCACTTCTGGGGACGGTGGCTCATGCGACGGGGCTTGTGGACGATACCATAAACGCAGAAAATTTATATTCAAAATATCCCCTTTCCAACTACCAGCTTGATTTTTATGTGGATAATAGCTGGTCGTGGCTTCCGTGGAACTGGCTGGACGGTATCGGAAAATCAGTACAGTACGGGCTTTACTGTATTACCAACTTTGTCTGGACGATAAGCCTTTATTTAAGCAATGCCACGGGCTATGTGGTGCAGGAAGCCTATAAACTTGATTTTATTAACGATATGGCAGACAGTATCGGAAAGAGCATACAGACCCTTGCAGGTGTTACACAGAACGGTTTTTCCAGTTCTGGCTTTTATGTCGGTTTCCTGCTTCTCATTATCTTAGTGGTGGGACTTTATGTTGCTTATACGGGACTGATAAAACGGGAAACCAGCAAGGCACTTCACGCTGTTATCAACTTTGTGGTGGTGTTCGTGCTGTCCGCTTCCTTTATTGCCTACGCTCCCGACTATATCAAGAAGATAAATGAATTTTCATCAGACATCAGTACCGCTTCTTTGGACTTGGGAACAAAAATCATGCTCCCCAACTCTGACAGCGAGGGCAAAGACAGCGTGGACTTGATACGGGACAGCTTATTTTCTATTCAAGTACAACAGCCGTGGCTACTTCTGCAATTCGGTAACGGCAACGCAGAAGAAATCGGGACAGACCGTGTCGAAGCTCTTGTATCAACAAGCCCAGAGGACGAGGACGGCAAGACCAGAGAGGAAGTCGTGAAAACAGAAATTGAGGATAACGACAACAACAATCTGACGATACCGCAGGTCGTAAACCGTTTAGGTATGGTGTTTTTCCTACTGTTCTTCAATTTAGGGATAACGATATTTGTATTCTTGCTTACGGGCATGATGTTGTTCAGCCAGATACTTTTTATTATTTTTGCAATGTTTTTGCCTATCAGCTTTTTACTTTCCATGATACCGAGCTATGAAAGCATGGCAAAGCAGGCAATCGTAAGGGTATTTAATACCATAATGACACGGGCAGGAATAACGCTCATTGTAACGGTGGCATTTAGTATTTCCAGTATGTTTTACAACATTTCCACGGACTATCCGTTCTTTATGGTGGCGTTCTTACAGATAGTATGTTTCGCTGGTATTTACATGAAGCTGGGCGACTTAATGAGTATGTTCTCTTTGAACGCTAACGACAGTCAAAGCATGGGACGAAGAATTTTCCGCAGACCGTATCTGTTCATGCGACATAGGGCTAGACGTATGGAACACCATATTGCAAGGGCGGTAAGTGCTGGCGGTATTTCGGGCGGTGTGGCTGGTGCGGTAGCTGGAAGTGCCGTTGCTGGCAAGAGAGCCGAAAGAAAAAATACGGCTTCTAAAGAAAATCGGGGCAATACCACTTCCAGCATGGGACAGCGTGCAGGCTCAAAAGTCGGTGCTGTCTTAGATACGAAAAATAAAGTGAAAGACAAGGCAAATGCTGTCAAAGAAAATATCAAGGATATGCCGACACAGACCGCTTATGCGGTGTATTCCGCAAAGGAAAAGGCAAAGTCCAGCGTATCAGACTTCAAGCGTGGCATGGTGCAGGAACAGCAGTCCAGACAGACGGGACGCTTGGAAAAGCAGGAACAACATAAGAAAAATATCGCTGACAAGCGTATGGAGCTTCAAAAGGCACAAGAAGCAAGGCGTAGAAATACGGACGGATCAGCGACAACGGGAGCTACCCGTCCCCATGAGAGACCAGCCACAGCTTCAACCATTCCAAAACCGAGTGCTGAAAAAATGCAGGAAGTCAAACGCCCAGCCACAGCTCCAACTCCGAAAGCAAGTGAGCCAGTCAAGACAAATGTTGTGAAAGAGCGTCCGTTATCTTCGGGTGCTTCTGATAAGCAAGTGACCCAGTCTGCACAGCCAGCACATAGGCAGAATGTAGAAAAAGTGGTATCGCAGGAAACACGCCAGAATTACAAAGCAGAGCGTACTACAAAGACACAGAACTTTGAACAATCAAAGCGTACAACGGAACATACCGAAAAGAACCGTAACCTTGTAACGAAGAAAGGACAGAAGAAAAAATGAAACTGAAACATATCGCTCTCATTGGCAGTCTGTTTCCTATCCTCTTTTCTCTGGTGCTTTTCTTTGGTGTCTTGATTAGTGCGGACAGCGACGACGAGAACAGCAACTTTTCTTCTGGCATTACGGGTATGAATTTATCCGCAGAAGTCTTGAAACATCAGCCTATAGTGGAAAAATACACCAGAGAATACGGCATTTCCGAGTATGTCAATGTCCTGCTGGCTATCATTCAAGTAGAAAGTGGCGGTACAGCAGAAGATGTCATGCAGAGTTCGGAAAGTCTTGGTTTACCGCCTAATTCCTTAGATACGGAAAGCTCAATCAAGCAGGGGTGTAAGTATTTTGCGTCCCTGCTTTCTTCCTGCAAAAATCAAGGTATCGACGACTTGAATGTAGCAATACAGTCTTATAACTATGGCGGTGGCTATGTGGGTTATGTGGCAGGAAAAGGCAAGAAGCATACATACAATCTTGCGGAAAACTTCGCCCGTGAAAAATCGGGTGGAAAGAAAGTAACCTACACCAACCCGATAGCCGTTGCGAAGAATGGGGGCTGGCGGTACAGCTATGGCAATCAATTTTATGTGGAATTAGTCAATCAGTATTTGACTGTTCCTCAAATATCGGGCGAACTGGCACAAAAGGTTATGAATGAAGCATTGAAATATCAAGGCTGGAAATATGTGTACGGCGGTAGCAATCCTAACACGTCCTTTGACTGTTCGGGACTGACGCAATGGTGCTTTGGGAAAGCTGGTATTTCCTTACCGAGAACGGCACAAATGCAGTATGACGCAACCCAGCATATCCCCTTATCGCAGGCAAAGGCTGGCGACCTGGTGTTTTTCCATTCCACCTATGACGCAGGAAGTTATGTAACCCACGTTGGTATCTATGTAGGAAATAATCAGATGTACCATGCAGGCGACCCTATCGGTTATGCAGACTTAAATAATAGTTACTGGCAACAGCACTTAATCGGTGCAGGACGAGTAAAACAATAGAAAGTGAGGATTTTATCATGTTTAGAAAGAATAAGAAACAGACAGAAACAATCAAAGAACCCAAAGAAAAAAAGGTGCGTACTTTTAAAGTAGGCACACATAAAAAATCCGTGATTGCGTTGTGGGCGGTGCTTATCGCAAGTGTGAGCTTTGGAGTATATAAGAACTTTACCGCTATTGATATGCACACGGTACATGAAACAGAAACAATCCAGTTACGATTACATGATACCAGCGGTATTGAAAATTTCGTGAAGAACTTTGCGAAGTCCTATTACACATGGAACAACAGCAAAGAAGCGATTGAAGCAAGGGCGCAGGCAATCAGCGGTTATCTGACAAAAGAATTGCAGGACTTGAATATAGATACCATTAGAACCGATATACCGACTAGCTCTACGGTTACAGATGTGATTGTATGGAGTATTGAACAGTCGGGAACGGACACTTTTTCTGCTACCTACGAAGTAGATCAGCAGATAAAAGAGGGAGAACAGACAAGCAATGTGAAAGCAACCTATACCGTAAAAGTTCATGTGAACGCTGACGGGGATATGGTAATTGTTCAAAACCCTACCCTTGCACCAGCAATCGAAAAATCAGACTACGAACCTAAGACACCAGACGCAGACGCAAGCGTAGACGCTGATACCGTAAACGACGCTACCGCATTTCTGGAAACATTCTTTAAGCTGTACCCAACAGCCACAGAAAAAGAACTTGCTTACTATGTATCGGGGAATGTGCTTGAACCTATTGGCAGGGACTACCTTTATTCTGAACTGGTAAACCCTACCTTTACAAAGGACGGGGACAATGTGAAAGTAAAAGTTTCCGTAAAATTCCTTGATAATCAGACAAAAGCTACGCAGGTATCACAATACGAGCTTGTGTTACATAGGGATAGCAACTGGAAGATTGTAGGATAATAAGCTAGACAAAGGTTTGTATACTACTTTTTAGTAGTGTATAAGCCTTTGTCAGAAACTACTAAAAAGTTGGAAATTCATTTCTTATCATGTTATTTTAGGTGTAAGTAAGGGATAGTGGATAAAATTACTGCATTGACTTTCCCCTTACGTCAAGGTGTAACATGAGAATAGAAGTAAGTTGATAGGAGGATATTTATGTTATCTATTGGTGAATTTTCAAAGATATGTAAAGTTTCTACAAAAACACTTCGTTATTATGATGAAATCGGACTTATAAATCCCAGTAAAATCAATCAAGAGAATGGTTATAGATATTATTCCATTGAGCAATTAGAAACTATGTTACTTATAAACCGTTTAAAACAGTATAATTTTTCTTTGGAAGAAATCAAAGCGATTATTACATCAGAAGAAATACCAAATGAAAAATTATCCATAGAGCTTTATAAGAAAAAGGCAGAATTAGAAAAGCAAATACAGATATATTCACAAATTACAGAACAATTAAATGAGGATATAGCAGTTTTGAAACAAGGAAAATCAATCATGTCTTATTTGAATAAGATTGATGTACAACTTGTTGAAATACCAACTATGTATTTGGTTTCTGTTCGTAAAATGGTTTATAAGTTTGAAATGGAAGAACAATACGCTTGTTGTTTTAATTCAATATTAAGAAAAATTCAACATGACAAATTAACTGTCAATGCTCCACCTATGGTACTTTATCATAGTGATGAGTTTACTCCTTTGGGTTTGGACACAGAATTTGCTATTCCAGTAGAAGAATTTGTTACGGGAACTCGAGATTTTCGCCCCGGACTATGCTTAAAAACAACTTTACATGGCAGATATTCTAATTTGCCTTCTATTTATACGAAACAATGTGAATGGGCAGAGCAGAACGGTTATGAAAATAATGGTCCGCTTTATGAAGTTTATATTACCGATTTGACACAAACTTCAAACGAAGATGAACTTATAACTGAAATTTATTATCCAGTAAAAAAGAAATAGGTATACATCAAAGATTAAAATTTTTGTGAATAGAAGTTTCAGATACAATAACGTGAAATGGAGATGAGATTGATACTATGAATAGAAAAGAACTACACGATTTTATTAAAGAGAAACAGCCTAATATCTGTCAAATATCATGCTATAAAGACGGTAAAGAAGTTTATTCTGATGAATGGAATAATTATAAAAAAGGAGATGCTTGTCATGTTATGTCTGCAACCAAAAGTATCGTAGCATTACTTGTAGGAATAGCACTTGATAAAGGATTTATAAAAAGCATAGACCAACCCGTATTAGATTTTTTCCCTGAATATAAAATTAAAAGAGGAGAAAAAACAATTCAAAAAGTTACAATCAAGCATTTACTGACTATGACTGCACCATATAAGTATAAGTACGAACCGTGGACTAAAATTTGCTCAAGTGATGATTGGACTGTTTCAGCTTTAGATTTTCTAGGTGGAAGAAAAGGATTGACTGGACAATTCAAATACTCGACTTTAGGCATACATATACTAACTGGTATTATATCGAAAACGAGTGGTCTAAAAGTTGTGGACTTTGCAAATAAGTTTTTATTTGAACCCATTGGAGTAGAAAAACATATAAATTATTTAGCGGAAACTGCCGAAGAACATAAACACTTTACCATGTGTAAAGACCCACAAAAAAACATATGGTTTTGCGACCCAAAAGGAATAGGAACAGCAGGCTATGGTTTATGCTTTTCTGCAACAGACATGGCAAAAATCGGACAACTTTGCTTAGATAAAGGCGTTCAAAAAGGGAAACAAATTATATCATCTAAATGGATTGAAGAAATAACGAAGCCAAATTATAAATGTGGAGAAGAATATAGAAATATGTCTTATGGGTATCTTTGGTGGATTGTGAATGAAAATGTATATGCAGCCATAGGAAATAGTGGGAATGTTATATATGTAAATTCGTCAGAAAATATAGTGATAGCAGTTACATCATATTTTAAGCCAACAATATTTGACCGTATAGATTTTATACAAAAGTATATTGAGCCATTTATTACTATTAGGGGAACTTTGTAAATGATGGGATTAAAAAAACGAGATATAAAAAAGGCATTAAAAGCTGGTGCAAAAGCGGGTGGTGTGTCATTAGCCGAGGTTAGAGCGGATATTGAAGCAACGATTGATGAAGCAATGAACAGCACTGACCCTGATGTGCAGGCAAATTTCAAAAAGTATTTTGGCAATAAACGCCCTACACCAGAAGAATATATTTACAAGATTACGAAAAAGACAAAGGTTTAATCTAATATTGTTTGCTCCCTGCGGAGCAGATCAGCAAACAAAGGCTAGTAGAACACTACCTAAAAGAAAAATAGGGAAAACAAGAAGCTGATTACTTCTTGCTTTCCCTGCTGTTCAAGATACCGTCAATCGTACCTTGAATGATTTTTAATTCGTTATCACTCAATAAGTCAAGTGATGTTTCTATCTGACGGCGAGTTGTGCTTTTCTCAACTTTCTCTGGTGGATAGAAATATTCATCAACCGATATATTGAACATGGTAACTAAATCATGGAATAATTGAAAACTTGGGTGTGAACCAATATTTTCAATATCTGCGATATGGCGTTCTCCATAGAATACCTTATCGCCTAAATCATTACGGGATAGCCCTGCTTTTTCACGGGCTTCTCTGATTGCCAGTCCTAACGGTCTGAAATCAAAGGTTTGTGTTTCTTTATTTTTTCTCATTTTAAACCACCTAGCATGAGTTTAAACTTCATGCCATGTATTTAGAATGTGTTAAAAGTGCATATAGTATGCAGTAATAATTCAAAAGATATTATCGTGTGCGGTAAATAAAAAAACCCGTTCTTAGATAATATGCTTTTGAACGTCTTAAAAACGATAACGGGACGGTTTTGGATATAACCAAAGCTGTCCTTTTCTTTTGGTATAGCTCTGGTTTGAGGGGGCTATGCCATGATTACATATAGAAGAACGTTACGTCGTTCTCAACTGGATAATTATTTCTGTCTAGTGCTTCAATCATCATACCCATTACATGAGTTAAAAATTCATATAAATAGCATTTATATAACAGTCTGTTTGTGTAGTTACATTCAAATGGGCTGTTTTTATTTTAGAAATATTTTTTTGAAAATCTTGGTAGTTTGACACCTCTTTGGGAAGTTAGGGTGCGGAAAGGGGGAAATGAACAAAAGTTCATTTCAATCCAGCACGGAAAGGAGGTGAGCAAATGAAAACATCTTCTTTCAAACAAGCCATTGAAGCACAGTTTGATTGTCTTTCAAAAAAGGTTATCAAACGAGCTGTCAAAAAAGGCTATCGTGATATGAAGCGACGTGAAAAACGAGAATGTCCATTTTCTGATATTCCAGATTATGAGCAGGAACGCTTTGGAACATTTGATAAATACGAAAGTGATTACACCGTATTTAATATTTTAGGCATTGAAGTATGGGTTGAGGACGACCAGTTAAGCGAAGTTCTTAAAACATTGACAGAAAAGAAACGTAACATTATTTTGTTGTCCTACTTTATGGATATGTCCGATAGTGAAATCAGCGAATTTATCAAAATCCCACGTTCTAACGTCCAATATCATAGAACAAAAACACTTGAAACAATGAAAAAAATCATGGAGGAACGTAAATGAAGAAACATGAGCATTTGCCTTTTGAGGTAATCTTATCAGCCACAGAGGGCGAACCAGAAGCAGTTGAAACCGTTTTGAAGTTTTATGACGGTTACATTTCCAAATTATGCTTGCGTAAATTGTATGACGAATACGGTAATGTTTGCATGGTTGTGGACGCTGATTTAAAAAACAGAGTTCAGACAGCATTACTTGATATGCTGATGAATTTTGAAATTGTAGTGATGTAGTACATATAAGTGAAGTTTGGTACTTTCCCCTTTCCTGCCACTTCACTTGTCATTCTATTAAAATCAATTTGACTAGAATTGATTTTGATAGGCTGAATAGCCGATAGTTCTTTGAAAACTGAATAAAGCAGACAGATACGTTTGTGAGGTAGCAAGCCACGGGAACTGTACGCCACGACCTTTCCAAAAGAAAGCGAGCGACCCACGCAGTGATCCGAGAGCGACCGTTGGAAAAGTCGCTTTGCCATGACCTATCCTCACAGAATAATGATACGTCCGCATGGTGCGGTTCTGCCCACAAGAATGGGAATAGTTGAGATACTAACGGAGCTTTCCAAAGCCATCTGCCTGCTTATAATTTATAGTTACAGCAACAAAATCTATCTTCTCATTTTATTTAGGTGTGTTATAATTGTCTTGTTAGACGAGTGTATTTTGTTGCTGTCACAAATGAAAGGGGTCTTAATAGTGATAAGTGATACACAAAATGCACAATCTCCTACAAAGGATAAAAAGACTTATACAGTAGAGGAAATTGCTGAACAACTGGACATTAGCAAAAAGGTAGCTTATTCATTGGTAAAAAGCGGTCAATTCAGTTATGTTCGTGCTGGTAAAGCCATACGAGTATCAAAGGTTTCTTTCGATAAATGGTTAAACGGAATTTAACTATAAGGAGAGAAAATTATGGCTTCAATCAAACAAAGAAAATCAAGTTTTTCAGTTATTTATTGGTACTTAGATAGTGCAGGAGAAAGAAAACAAAAATGGGACACGCTGGAAACAAGAAAAGAAGCAAAACAGCGAAAAGCCTTTATAGAATACTATCAAGAGAAATTTGGATATGTGATAGTTCCATTAGAGGAACAATTTGCACATCAGATTGAAAATTCTAAAAAAGAGTTAGATGTTGTAGACAAAGATATTACATTGCGTGATTTCCTAGAAATTTTTGTTAATCTATACGGCACATCTAAATGGTCGCCGAGTACATTTAGTGGTAAGGTAGGCAGTATTGAAAATTATATCAATCCGATTATCGGAGATTGGAAACTTAATGAAATAACTACAAAAAGCCTATCAAAATACTACAATGATTTATTGAGCGTTCCAGAAGTACCACGGGCAAACAGAAAAGCAACTGGTCGTTGTGTTCAGCCAGCGAACATCAAAAAAATACATGATATTATCCGTTGTGCCTTAAATCAAGCTATCCGCTGGGAGTATATTGATACAAATAAAAGAAACCCTGCGTCTTTGGCTACGTTACCCAAAATTCCAAAGACTAGGCGAAAAGTGTGGAGTGTTCAAACATTTCGAGAAGCGGTAAAAGCCACGGAAGATGATTTACTTTCAATTTGTATGCACTTAGCTTTTTCCTGTTCTATGCGAATTGGAGAAATTACAGGACTTACATGGGTAGATGTTATTATTGATGAAGAGTCCATTGCTACAAATAATGCAAAGGTAATTATCAATAAAGAACTTTCAAGAGTAAATGCAGAAGCTATGCAAAAATTAAAGGAAAAGGATATTTTAAAGATTTTCCCAACGCAAAAACCGCATTGTACCACAAGGCTTGTCTTGAAAACGCCAAAAACAGAAACAAGTAATCGTGTTGTCTGGTTACCTAAAACAGTTGCGGAACTATTGGTTCAATATAAAAAAGACCAGCAGGAATTAAAGGAATTTCTAGGAAGTGCCTACAATGATTACAACCTTGTTATTGCGTTAGATAATGGCAATCCCGTGGAAAGCCGTATTGTTAGAGATAGGTTTCAAAAGCTCTGTGAAGAAAACGATTATGAAGTTGTGGTATTTCACAGCCTACGCCATTTAAGTACGGGTTATAAACTCAAAATGACAAACGGAGATGTTAAGTCCGTACAAGGCGATACTGGTCACGCAGAAGCAGAAATGGTTACAGATGTCTATTCAGAAATTATTGACGAGGACAGACGTTTCAATGCACAAAAAATGGATAAAGAATTTTATTCTACGCTTAATGATGATACAGACAATCCAAAGCAAGATACCGACTTAACCGATAGTGATATGGCATTATTGGAACTGATTAAATCTTTATCGCCAGAAATGAAAGCACAGCTTTTAAAGCAAACACTCCAAAAATAAATTTTCAAAAGTGTTAGCAGATTTTCAAAAATCCAGCGATTTTTCATCAAAAATAAAAAAGTGTTAGCAACCCTACTTCCTTAAAAGTCTTAATATAATATCGAATTTAAAACGATTGAATGAAAACAATTCGTATTCAGCAAAGATAGAAAGCCATAAATAAGAAAACGCTGAAAACCTTGAAAAATAAGGCTTTCAGCGGAGTTTGTGGCGTCCCAGACAGGAATCGAACCTGCGACGTTTCGCTTAGGAGTATGGCTTACCATGTGATACACGGTTCGGATGTAACTTCCAATATCATCCCTTACGCAGAATGACTTGTAGTAAACGAACTTTATGGTGCAAAACACCTATTCTGACGCAGTTTTATGTGTCCGTTGGGTGGTCCTATTAGCAAATTCTTAGCAAGAGGACACCCAGCCAAAGCCGATTGCTACTGCCATTCTTCACTCCCTTAGTCAAAATGGCAAGGCAAATACATGGAGGTTACTATGGACAAGAAAGAGAAAAAGTCACTGCCGGAACCGCGCACATACACCGTGGAACAGATCGCGGCCATGCTCAACATCGGCCGCACAACCGCATATCAGCTCGTCAAGCAGGAGGAGTTCAGGATCGTCCGCATAGGAAATGCGATCCGCGTTTCCAAGAAATCTTTTGACGAGTGGCTGGAAAGTTTGGAATTGTGAATATCGCAAGAAACGCCGTAGGCTCAAAAGACCTATGGCGTTTTTTTATACCCATTTTGAAGGAGGCTGGCAATGAAACTGACAGAAGCAGAAATGAGGATGGTGTTTCAGATTGAAAGTACCAATCAGAACGCCGCCCTGAATGAGATTTATATGACATGGCGCTATGCGCCGAACCCGGCAACGAAAGAAACGGCGGAAGGCCTTCTGGACAAGCTCCGCCCACTGTCGGATCAGGAGTGCATGGATTTGATCCGCAAGGTGCAGGCCGAATACCGTCTGCCGGAGAAAGCCCGCACCATCGGAGAAATGCTGGCAGAAGCCAGGCAGCGATCCGGGGCGCAGAAGTTATCTGGCCATGACATTATGGCTTTAGAGCGTTTCGACCCGGCGACCAGACACATGATTGTCTTTGATGTTCTTACCCATGACTCGCCTGTTGGCTGGAAGGGTGAGAAAATGCGCCTGTTCCTGACTGACGCCGGATACAGCAAGGCTTTGGAAAATCAGGAAAAGGGACATATCAAAATCCGTAACCATGCGAAGGTGCTTTCCGGCGATCTCCACTATGACCATAAAGACCGTGAGAGGTAGCCGCCCCAAACTGTATCAAAATCAGCGGAAAATCTTCTGTTTCTTCCTCCGTGGCTTGCGTTCTGAACAGAGCGTGGATGTTTTCCCATGCGAGAGGCTATGGAGGCATACAGACGGGTAAACCGCTCAAAATCAACACTTTTTATTTTCACAGGAAGGAGGTGCGAAGATGGCTGTTTTTCGTATTGAAAAGACCCGTGATTATACGGTCATGTCGAACCATCACTTGAAAGATCGAACGCTGACCCTGAAATCCAAAGGGCTGCTGTCCATGATGTTGTCACTCCCTGATGAGTGGAATTACACCACCAGAGGTCTTGCGGCGATCTGCCGGGAAGGTGTGGACAGCATCGGTGCGGCATTGAAGGAGCTGGAAAACCACGGGTATATCCGGCGCACCCAGCTTCGGGATGAAAAAGGCAAGATCACGGATACCGAGTATGTCATTTACGAAATGCCTCAGTGCGAACCGCCGTCAAGCCCAGGTACGCCTTTACCGGGTACGGCAAAGCCATATACGGAAAACCCGGATATGGGTATCCCGGATACGGCGGAACCGTGTACGGAAAACCCCGCACAATTAAATACTAATCAAACAAAGACTGATTTATCAAGTACGGAGATATCAAATCCTATCCCATCAAATCCCCCTACCCCCGCAGGGGCAAGGATGGGAATGGATCGGATGGGAGCCAGAGAATGTTATCGTGAAGTGATTTTGGACAACATCGAGTACAGCTATCTGGTGCAGGACAGCCATATCGACCGTGAGCAGCTTGACGAAATCGTTGACCTGATCGTGGATACCGTATGTTCTGCCCGCAAAGTCATCCGCATTGCCGGAGATGATTATCCGGCAGAGGTGGTAAAGTCCCGGTTTATGAAGCTGGACAGTTCCCATGTTCAGTATGTTATGGACTGCATGAAGGACAACACCACCTATGTCCGCAATATCAAGAAATATCTTCTGGCGGCGCTGTATAACGCCCCGACCACCATCAACAGCTACTATTCTTCCCTGGTGCAGCACGATATGTACGGGGACGGGCAAAGGGGGCGAGGCTAAATGCAGGAGGAAGTAACGCGGGGCGCCGTGACGCTCATTGTTGACGGAGCCAAGCTAAGTGAGCAGGTCTTTGAAAAGGCCGTCAAAAAGTTCCTGGAGGAAATCCAGAAAAGCCAGAAGCCCAAAATCTACCGCGGCAGGCAGAGCCTTAAACAGCTTGCCAGCCAGAACGCCGGTCTTGCCAATATCGAGATCAGCGACAAGAATATCAAGGCTTTCTCCCATGTGGCGAAGAAATACCATGTGGATTTTGCATTGAAGAAGGACACCGTTGCAGAGCAACCCCGTTACCTGGTCTTTTTCAAAAGCCGGGACGCGGATGCCATCACAGCGGCATTTCAGGAGTTTGCCAGCCGCAAAATGAGCCGTGAGAAAAAGCCCTCCATCCGGGATCGACTGACCCAGGCGAAGGAACAGGCGGCAGAGAAAACGGAACACCGTACCATTGACCGGGAGAAAGTAAAGGTCAAAGATCGGAGCGTGCAGAGATGAATATGAAAAAATTGTTTTTGCTGAACCTTCCGTATCTTCTGTTCGTGTATCCCTTCGATAAGCTGGCACAGGCTTTCCGGCTTGCGCCCGGTGCTGACCTCTCCGGCAAGCTGCTCTCCATTGGGGACGGCTTCACGACAGCCCTTTCCTCCCCGTGGCTCAGTTTCCATCCCACGGACCTGCTGATCGGCATAGCCGGTGCGGTGATCCTTCGCATGGCGGTCTACCTGAAAGGCAAGAACGCTAAGAAGTACCGTCACGGGATCGAGTATGGTTCTGCCCGCTGTGGTGCATAATCTTAACTGTAAGGAAAACTATGTGGACGCAGGAGGTATGCACATGAACGAATATAATAAAATTACAGCCCTTTACTCCCGCCTTTCCGTCGGGGACGAGGACAGAGATGGCGGCGAGAGCAACAGCATTGTAAACCAAAAGGCATTTCTGGAACGGTACGCCCAACAGCAGAGATTAACCAATATCCGGCACTACATTGACGATGACGAAAGCGGCAGGTTCTTTGACCGCTCTGCCTATTCCCGCATGATGGAGGATGTGGAAAACGGAAAAATAGGCGTCTGCATTATGAAAGACCTGACGCGCTGGGGGCGTGATTATCTCCAAGTCGGCAATGCAATGGAGGTATTCAGACGGAACAATGTCCGCTTTATCGCGGTCAATAACGGCATAGACAGCGACAATCCCGATACATTGGAGTTTGCGCCCTTTATCAATATCATGTCGGAGTGGTACGCAAAGGACATCAGCAAGAAAGTAAAAACGGGTATCAGGACCAAGGGTGCAAGCGGCAAACCCATCGCCACCGAAGCCCCATACGGATATATGAAAGACCCGAACAACAAGGATTTTTGGATAATCGACGAGGAAGCCGCCGAAGTGGTACGCTTGATTTTCCGTCTGTTTATCGGCGGGAAGAACAGAAACCAAATTGCCGTATATCTCAAAAACGAGCAAATCCTCACGCCTACGTTCTACCTCAAACAGCACGACAGAGGGACAGCGAAAAGCAGACCGCTGAACGAGGAAAATCGCTATAAATGGAACAAAGCAACCTTAACCAAGATACTCACAAGGCAGGAGTATTGTGGTGATGTTGTCAATTTCAAGACCACAAAGCATTTTCGGGACAAGCGCAACCACTATGTAGATAAAAGCGAATGGCAGATAACCGAGAATGTGCATGAGCCGATTATCGACCGCGCCGACTTTGAAACCGTACAGCGGATTTTGGAAAACGCGCCTGTCAGACGCCCTAACGGGGACGGAGAAATCCACCCTTTGTCGGGCTTGATGTTCTGTAAAGACTGCGGCGCAAAAATGCACATTCGCATAGATTACAGGAACGGCGGCAAGCGTCATGTTGCCTTTTGCAGCGAGTACCACAAGGGCAAAGCCAAAAATCCCAAATGCAATTCCCCGCACATCATAGACGCTGATTTAGTCATGCAGACTATCGCGGATGTTCTGAAAAAAGTTGCAGAATACTCCATAAGCAACCGGGAGGAATTTGAAGCATTAGTCCGAAAAAACCTTGATATGCAGCAGACGGACAAGAGCAAAAAACAGCAGAAGCGTATTCCGCAAATTACAACACGCCTTGAACAGATTGACAAGGTGCTGAATAAACTCTACGAGGATAACGCCCTCGGTGCTATCCCACAAGACCGATACGAGCAAATGTCACAGAAATATTCGGAGGAATACTATACGCTGAAAGCGGAACTTGCAGAACTCAAAGAACAGTTATCCGCGTTTGAGGACGCAGGAGGATGGGCGCATAAGTTTTTGAAGCTGATAGAACGCTACGCCGCCTTTACCGACCTTACCCCCGCCATTCTCAATGAATTTATCAGCAGAATTGAAGTGCATGAGCGCGATAAGAAAAGGGCAAAACAAGCTGTTCAGCATATCGGGATATATTTCAGCTATATCGGCAAGTTTGAAAACGAACTGACACAGCTTGCAGAGCCGACAGAGGAAGAAATCCGGCAAATGCGGGAGAAAATCGAAGAAGCCCAAAAGGAAAAGAGCCGCGCTTATCATCGGAACTACTCAAAGGAATACCGGGCGAAAAACCTTGAAAAACGCCGGGAGTATGAACGCATCAAGGCGCGGGAATATCGGGCAAAGCGAAAGGCGCAAGCCGCTGCGCTGCCCGTATCGTAAAACAGAATAACCGACAGCAGAAAGGGATTTTCCAACTATGGGAAATCCTTTTTTTGCACCCAAAGGAAGGAGTGACCCAATGACAGAAAAGAAAACCACAACCACCGCGCAGAAGCAGCCGGATGGTATCATCACAACACAGCGGAACGGACAGACCATCGTTGCGGAGTTGTTTTTCAATCACAGAAGCGCAGAAACATTCCGCGACAAGCTGCTGAAAGCGATACTTGCCGACTATTCGCATTTTTCTGCGTCTGACGGTCAAGAGCCGTAAAAACGGAATATTTGACGATTGGAACACTCTGGACGAGGAATGTATCGCCAGAGCATTTTCTATTGAAAAAACGCCGTTTTTCCCAAGTCAAGAGCCGAAGAAAACACCCGAAAAATGCCCCTACTGCGTAACAGGGGCGCAGAAAGGAGAGTTTATGAAAACAGGACTGAAAAAGCAGGAAAAGACCACCGATATTTGGTTTGACGAGAAAGACCCCCTTATCCATATCCGCACCCACAACACCGACTTGAAGAACAGGCTGACCGCGTACAGCCGCCGCTTCCCCTCTGTCTGTAAGCTGACCGACAGCGACCCGGAAACGGGCTGTATGGAGTTTGAGATTGCAAAGGGACGCTTCTCTTTCCGTCTGACCGCACCATACAGCGAGGAACGCAGACAGGCGGCAAGCGACTATGCAAAGAAGCATGGTATTTCAGCCGGGAAAAGCAAGCCATGACACAAAGATACAGTAAAATTATTAGGTAAGGACGGTTGATGTCTATGTAAAACGAACAGGAGGATAAAAATTGACTGGAAGCATTTACGGCTATGTGCGTGTCAGCACAAGAGAACAAAACGAGGACAGGCAGCTTATCGCCTTACGCGAGGTAGGCGTTTCAGATAAGAATATCTTTATGGATAAGCAATCCGGCAAAGATTTTGAGCGTCCACAGTACAAAAAGCTGCTTAGAAAAATGAAAAAAGACGACCTGCTCTATATCAAGAGCATAGATCGTCTGGGACGCAACTATGAAGAAATCTTACAGCAATGGCGTATCATCACAAAGGACAAGGGCGTTGACATTGTGGTTTTGGATATGCCCCTGCTTGATACGCGCCGGGGAAAAGACCTTATGGGAACATTTCTCTCGGATATTGTGCTTCAAGTGCTGTCCTTTGTGGCAGAAAACGAGCGCACCAATATCAGACAGCGGCAAACAGAGGGTATCGCGGCAGCAAAGGCGCGGGGTGTGCGCTTTGGGCGACCACCACGCCCCTTGCCGGATAACTTTCATGCTGTTTATCAGAGGTGGCGTGCCGGGAAAATTACCGGCACAGCAGCCGCAAAAGAGTGTGGTATGCCCCTTGCGACCTTTCGCTACCGGGCAGAAATCTACGAAAAAGCCAAATTATTGTAAATAGGCGGTTTTACAGAAAGGTGTACTTTCCTGTAAACCGCCTATTGCTTATAGGTATTTAATATTATACTTCTTCAGACGGCGTTTTTCAAGTCTTGAAATGTAAATATTCGTTTATATCCCGGCTAATTTGTCGATAAAATGCGTTTACAGGAAAGTACACGTTACTAAAGGGAATGGAGATAAATTATTAGATATACTACTGACAGCTTCCAAGAAGCTAAAGAGGTCCCTAGCGCCTACGGGGAATTTGTATCGATAAGGGGTACAAATTCCCACTAATCACTTCAGGAGAGATTACATGAACAAAAATATAAAATATTCTCAAAACTTTTTAACGAGTGAAAAAGTACTCAACCAAATAATAAAACAATTGAATTTAAAAGAAACCGATACCGTTTACGAAATTGGAACAGGTAAAGGGCATTTAACGACGAAACTGGCTAAAATAAGTAAACAGGTAACGTCTATTGAATTAGACAGTCATCTATTCAACTTATCGTCAGAAAAATTAAAACTGAATACTCGTGTCACTTTAATTCACCAAGATATTCTACAGTTTCAATTCCCTAACAAACAGAGGTATAAAATTGTTGGGAATATTCCTTACCATTTAAGCACACAAATTATTAAAAAAGTGGTTTTTGAAAGCCGTGCGTCTGACATCTATCTGATTGTTGAAGAAGGATTCTACAAGCGTACCTTGGATATTCACCGAACACTAGGGTTGCTCTTGCACACTCAAGTCTCGATTCAGCAATTGCTTAAGCTGCCAGCGGAATGCTTTCATCCTAAACCAAAAGTAAACAGTGTCTTAATAAAACTTACCCGCCATACCACAGATGTTCCAGATAAATATTGGAAGCTATATACGTACTTTGTTTCAAAATGGGTCAATCGAGAATATCGTCAACTGTTTACTAAAAATCAGTTTCATCAAGCAATGAAACACGCCAAAGTAAACAATTTAAGTACCATTACTTATGAGCAAGTATTGTCTATTTTTAATAGTTATCTATTATTTAACGGGAGGAAATAATTCTATGAGTCGCTTTTTTAAATTTGGAAAGTTACACTTTTTAATAACGGAGGGAATGGAATGAAAAAACTTGTAACCTTGCTTCTTTCGCTTGCTTTAGTGCTATCTCTTGCAGCTTGTGGCGGAGAAGCGACACCTGACGCATCTGACGATGCCCCCGCTTCTTCTCAAAATGAAGAAAGCACCGAAAACGACAACACCGAAAATCAAATCGTATTTGAGGAAGTTGTTGCCATTGACAACGCAGAGTGTGCGGTAAAAATTACCGAAATCGACCCCGATAATATGTGGGGCTACACTCTGAAAGCACAGCTTGAAAACAAGTCCACAGAGAAAACCTATATGTTCTCTGTCGAGAGTGCTTCCATCAATGGTGTTCAGTGCGATCCAATGTTTGCAAGCGAGGTAGCTGCTGGCAAAAAGGCTAACGAAGAAATCAACTTTAGCACCGATACTCTTGAGGAAAATGGTATTGTTGAATACACAGATATTGAATTGACTTTCAAGGTGTATGATAGCAATGATTGGTCTGCTGACCCTGTTGGAAAGGAAACAATCCATGTCTATCCATACGGAGAAGAAAACGCTGTTGCATTTGTGAGAGAAGCACAGGCTACTGATAATGTGATTATCGATAATTATTCAAATAACAATAACATAATTCCCCAACAGGGCGACTATTTCCAAACCGAAGTAGCCGCCCTTTTCTTTTACTAAAAATCAAAAAGGAGGGCTACCATGTCGAAGAAAAAACCACCGACCACCATCGAGGAATGTAACGCCGAAATGGAACTGACACAGAAGAAAATCCGGCAGTATGAGAACAGGAACAAAATGCTTGACCGCAAACTTGCCATTGAGAAGCGCAAGGAGCGCAACCACCGTCTTTGTTCGCGGGGCGGCTACCTTGAAAGCCTTGTCCCGGCACTCATTGATATGTCAGAACAGGAAGCCCGCGACTTCCTCTACACCGCGGTTTTCAGCGACAAAGCGCAGGAGTTTTTGAGAAAACGAGCCGGAGAAGCGACACCGAAGAATTACCCTTGCACACAAGGGCGCACTTATACACCCTAACGGGCGTGTGCGCTCTGCCGAGGGCTTTATCTCCGCACCGGGCATTATTGCCTTGTGCAGAGATTGGCGGCTTGCGCCGCGACAGGGAAACCTACACTTTCCCTGCGACAGCTTGCGCTGTCTACCCTTTTGTGTACCCCACGAAAGCGAACACCTTGCTTTGCAAGCTATTCACTTTCATGGGGTTTTGTTGACCGTATCGGGAGGTGATACTATCGCAATCTACCATTGCAGCATTAAGATTGTCAGCCGGGGAAAGGGCAAATCTGCCGTAGCCGCAGCAGCCTACCGCGCCGGAGAGAAGCTGACAAACGAGTGGGACGGACTGACCCACGACTATACAAGAAAAGGCGGCGTTGTTCATTCTGAAATCATGCTGCCGCCCCATGCCCCACCCTCTTTCTCTGACCGTTCTATTCTATGGAACAGCGTGGAGCAAATCGAAAAATCGAATAACTCACAGCTTGCGAGGGAAATCGAAATCGCCCTACCTGTTGAACTTTCAAGAGAGGAACAGACCCGCCTTGTCCGGGAATACTGTTCCTCTCAATTTGTTTCCAAAGGAATGTGCGCCGACTTCAATATCCACGACACAGGCAACGGCAACCCACACGCTCATATCCTTTTGACTATGCGCCCCCTTGATGAAAAAGGCACATGGGCGGCGAAGTCAAAAAAGGAATATGTCCTTGACGAAAATGGGGAGCGCGTAAAGCTGCCAAGCGGCAGATACAAGACGCGCAAGGTTGACCTTATGGACTGGAACAGGCAGGAGAACGCCGACCTATGGCGCAAGGCGTGGGCTGACCTTGCCAACGACTATTTAGAGCGAAGCGGCAGCGCGGAGCGTATCGACCACCGCAGCCATGCAGAGCGTGGTATTGAGGAACTCCCCACCGTCCACATGGGTGTTGCAGCTTCCCAAATGGAGAAGAAAGGCATAGCCACCGACAAGGGAGAAATCAACCGCATGATACAAAAGACCAACCGACTTATGCGGGAAATCCGGGGCTATATCGACAGCTTGAAAGAATGGCTTGCGGAGGTTTTCGCCGCTAAGAAGCAACTGCAAGCTGCCCCGCACTCTCCCGATATTGCCACGCTGCTTACAAGGTATTTGAGCATTGAACGAGAGAAAAGCCGGAAGTATTCACAGGGCTGGCAGCAACAGCATACTGCCGGGGAATTGCAAAAAATCAGCAAGGCGATTGTCTATCTGCAAAGCAAGGGCATTGCTACCCTTGAAGATTTGGACGCTGCCCTTTCCTCTGTTGATGAAGAAGCAAAGCGGCTGAATACAAGCGTTGTTGCCAAGCAGAAGCGCATGAGGACATTGGAAAAGTTTATCGAGCATGGCAGCAACTACAACCGCTTGAAGCCCATTCACGATGAACTGAAAACGCTGAAAAACGGATGGGGCAAAAAGAGAGAAAAATTTGAGCAAGCCCACGAAAGCGACCTCATTATCTGGAACGCCGCCAACCGTTTCCTGCACGCAAATCTGCCGGAGGGTACAAAGTCTTTCAAGGTGTCCGAGTGGCAGAAAGAATTTGACGAACTGAAAGCCCAATCCACAGGCGAATATGAAGAACTGAAAACAAAGCGCAGCGAGGTTAAGGAGTTACAGCAAATCCGAAAGTGCATTGATATTGTAGAGCAAGCCGAGCAGCGCACACAGGAACAGACACACCAAACACCAAGACGCAAAAAGGAGGATATTTCCCTATGACCTACACCAAAGAACAGATTGACCGGGCAAATCAGACCGACCTTGTATCATTCCTGCAAGCCCAGGGCGAACAGCTTGAACGCGCCGGACAGGAGTACCGTTGGAAACGGCACGACAGCTTGACGGTCAGAGAAAACAGATGGTATCGGCACAGCCAGAGCAAAGGCGGCGGTCCGATTGATTTTGTCATGGAGTTTTACGGCAAAAGTTTTCTTGAAGCCGTTGAAATGCTGATAGGCGAACGGGGCGAAGCACCCCCACCCGTCTATCTGCAATTCAGACTACCACCCAAAAGCCCCGACAACCAAACAGCGAGGAACTACCTTACAGCCGCCCGGCGCATTGATGAAGATGTGTCGGGCTTTTTCTTTTCCTGCGGCGATCTCTACGAGGAAGCCGCCCACCATAACGCCGTATTTGTCGGCAGAGATGAAAGCGGCATACCGAGATATGCCCACCAACGGGGAACGGTGGGCAGCTTCCGGCTTGATGTGAAAGGCAGCGACAAGACTTTTAACTTCTGCTACCGGGGCGAGGGCGAAAGGCTTTTTGTCTTTGAAGCCCCCATTGACCTGTTATCTTTCCTCTGCCTGTTCAAAAAGGAATGGCAGAAACAAAGCTATCTGTCATTGGGCGGCGTGAGTGAAAAAGCCCTGCTGCGTTTTCTCTCTGACCGTCCGAATATCAAGACCGTCTATCTCTGCCTTGACAGCGACAAAGCCGGGACAGACGCTTGCAGCCGCCTTAACAGCATTATCCCCCAAGGCTACACCGTCAATCGCCTTGTACCGTTGTTCAAAGACTGGAACGAGGTTTTACAGCGTAAAGAGGAAATTACAGACGGAAAATATCTGCGCGAAGCTGTCTATGGCTTGCGTGAGCCGCAACAGGAAGAAACCGTTGAAATTATCCGCATGAGCGAGGTTGACACACAGACCGTTGAATGGCTATGGGAGCCGTATATCCCTTTTGGAAAGGTAACAATCGTACAGGGCAACCCCGGCGAGGGAAAAACCACCCTTGCCCTGCGCCTTTGCGCCGCCTGTACCAACCGCAAGCCCTTTCCGGCTATGGCAGAGCATGAGCCTTTTAATGTTATCTATCAGACCGCAGAGGACGGTTTGGGCGATACCGTCAAGCCGCGCCTTATGGAAGCGGACGCAGACCTTGACCGGGTACTTGTCATTGACGAGGGCAAACAGGAATTGTCCTTATCCGATGAACGCATAGAAAGGGCAATCCGGCAGACCGGGGCGCGTCTTATAATCCTTGACCCCATACAGGCGTATGTAGGCGAAAAAACGGATATGAACAAGGCAAACGAAATACGCCCTATCTTTCGCCGCCTTGCCGAAGTTGCAGAGCGTACCGGGTGTGCCGTTGTGCTTATCGGGCACTTGAACAAAGCTGCCGGAGGTCAGAGCGCATACCGGGGATTAGGCTCTATCGACTTCCGAGCCGCCGCTCGTAGTGTGCTGCTCATAGGGCGCGTGAAACGAGAGCCGAATGTGCGCGTTATCATTCACGACAAATCTTCCCTTGCACCGGAGGGTAAGCCTATGGCGTTTTCGTTGGGCGCGGAAAGCGGCTTTTCATGGATAGGCGAATATGACATTACCGCTGATGAACTGCTGTCCGGCACAGGCGGCAACACCGAAACCAAGACCGAGCAAGCGGAAAGGTTGATACTCGATTTACTTGCAGACGGTAAGGAAATGGCAAGCGAGGATATTGTCAAGGCGGCAGCCGAAGCCGGAATATCCGAAAGAACGGTACAAAATGCCAAGCGCAGCATGGGCGGCATATTGGGCGCAAGGCGCGTTGGAAGTCAATGGTACAACTTCATCAAGAAGAAGCAGCCGCCCGAAACTGCAAAATGAAAGTGCAAAACGCAGAGCCTTTGCACCTTGCACTTTCGCACTTTCACTTTATCAACTCGCCCCATGTTGACCGCATGGGGCTTTTCTCTTGAAAAAATCCTGTTTTGCGTCAATAAATTGCGAAAAGCACTTGACAAAACGCTTCATGGGGGACTGCGGCGGATATCGCTCCCTACATGGACAAGGACTTTTTCCAGAACATCCCTATGACGCAGACGGAGCGGATCACGATGGCGAGCCGCCCAAAGCAGCCGAAGTATGCCAGAAATAAAAACATTCTGGTGATCGGCGGTTCCGGCAGCGGCAAGACGCGGTTCTTCTGTAAGCCGTCGCTGCTGCAAGCCCATTCGTCCTATGTCTGCACCGATCCGAAAGGAACCTTGCTGCCGGAGATCGGCACTTTCCTGGAGCGGAAGAAATACCGTATCAAGTGCCTCAATCTGATAAACTTCCGAAAATCCATGAGATACAACCCACTGGCCTACATTCGGTCAGAGAAGGATATCTTAAAACTGGTGAACGCCCTGATTATGAACACGAAGGGCGAAGGCGAAAAATCTTCGGAAGATTTCTGGGTCAAAGCGGAACGCCTCTATTATTCCGCGCTGATTGGCTACATCTGGTACGAGGCCACGGAGGAAGAAAAGAACTTCATCACACTTCTGGACCTTATCAATGCCAGTGAAGCCAGAGAGGACGACGAAACCTATCAAAGCCCGGTGGACTTGCTCTTTTCTCAGTTGGAGGAACGGGAGCCGGACCACTTCGCCGTCAAGCAGTACCGCAAATTCAAGATGGCGGCGGGCAAAACCTTAAAATCCATCCTCATTTCCTGCGGTGCCCGGCTTGCTCCCTTCGATATCAAGGAGCTGCGGGACCTGATGGAATATGACGAGCTGGAACTGGATACCCTGGGCGACCAAAAGACGGCGCTGTTTGTGATCCTGTCAGATACAGACAGCACTTTCAATTTCGTGGCCGCCCTCATGTATAGTCAGCTTTTCAATCTGCTCTGCGACAAGGCGGATGACTTCTACGGTGGGCGGCTGCCCGTCCATGTCCGTCTGATTCTGGACGAGTTTGCCAACATCGGCCAGATACCGAACTTCGATAAGCTGATCGCCACCATCCGAAGCCGTGAAATATCGGCTTCTATTATTTTGCAGTCGCAGAGCCAGTTAAAGACCATCTACAAGGACGCGGCAGATACCATCGTCGGTAACTGTGACAGCACCTTGTTTTTGGGAGGCAAGGAGAAATCCACGCTCAAGGAAATTTCGGAGCTGCTGGGGAAAGAGACCATTGATCTCTATAACCAGTCCGAAAACCGGGGCAGCCAGGTTTCCCACGGCCTCAGTTATCAGAAATTAGGAAAGGAGTTGATGACCCAGGACGAATTGGCAGTGATGGACGGCGGCAAGTGTATTTTCATGCTGCGGGGCGTGCGCCCGTTCCTTTCGGACAAGTACGACCTCACCCGGCACCCGAATTACAGATACACGGCCGACGCCGACCCTAAAAATGTCTTTGACATGGAACGGTACATGAAGAAGCAGCGTGCCGTGGTAAAACCCACGGACACCTTCGATGTGTACGAGATTGACGCAACTACTTAAACCCAAATCAAAAACATTTTTTAGGAGGATTATTTTATGGCATTTTTCAACAGTGCAGTTGGTGTTTTGCAGACTCTCGTAGTGGCCCTGGGCGCAGGTCTTGGTATCTGGGGCGTTATCAACCTTCTGGAAGGTTACGGCCAGGACAACCCTGCTTCCAAAAGCCAGGGTATGAAACAGTTGATGGCCGGCGGCGGTGTCGCCCTCATCGGCATCACCCTTGTACCTCTGCTCTCCGGCCTGTTCGGTTGATCGTCCGGCGGTGATCGCTTATGGGCGGCATACTCGACAAACTCGATGAATGGCTCCGAGGGCTGCTCATCGAGGGGATCACGGGAAACCTGTCGGGCATGTTCGATACGGTCAATACCAAAGTAGGCGAGATCGCCGGTGAAGTGGGACAGACGCCGCTGGCATGGAACAGCGGCGTCTTTTCTATGATCCGAAACCTCTCTGAAACGGTGATCGTTCCAATCGCCGGGGTTATCCTGACATTCGTAATGTGTTATGAGCTGATCCAACTTGTGACAGAGAAAAACAATCTGCACGATGTAGATACCTGGATGTTCTTCAAGTGGATTTTCAAGACTTTCTGTGCCGTTCTTATTGTGACGAACACATGGAATATCGTCATGGGTATCTTCGATGTAGGGCAAAGCGTTGTGAACAGCAGTGCGGGAGTCATCATTGGGAATACCTCCATTGATATCAGCAGCGTCATCACGGATATGGAGGCGCAGCTTGAAGCCCTGGGCACGGGAGAACTGTTCGGGCTATGGTTCCAGTCCCTTTTCGTGGGGCTTACCATGAACGCCCTTTCCATCTGTATCATGCTTGTCATCTACGGCCGCATGATCGAGGTGTATTTGACAACTTCCGTTGGACCGATTCCGCTTGCCACTATGACGAACCGGGATTGGAGCCATACAGGACAGAACTACTTGAAATCCCTGTTTGCATTGGCGTTCCAGGCATTTCTAATCATGGTGTGCGTGGGAATCTACTCTGTTTTGGTACAGAGTATCGCCACGGACGGAAACATCTCAGGCGCGATATGGGCCTGCATGGGCTACACGGTCCTGCTGTGCTTCGCCCTGTTCAAGACCGGCAGCCTCTCTAAGAGCCTGTTCGGAGCGCATTAAGGAGGCTTGATAAATTGGCGTATGTAACCATTCCAAAGGATTTGACGAAAGTAAAATCCAAAGTGCTGTTTGGGCTTACCAAACGGCAGCTTATATGTTTCGGAGCGGCGGCACTCATCGGAGTACCGCTTTTCTTTTTGCTCAGACGCACGGCCAGCAACAGTGCCGCCGCGTTCTGCATGATTATCGTCATGCTCCCGTTCTTTCTGCTCGCCATGTATGAGCGGCACGGCCAACCCCTGGAGGTAGTAGCCGGACAGGTCATCCGCTGTATGTTCCTGCGGACGAAGGAACGGCCTTACCAGACAAACAATTTCTACGCAGCCCTGGAGCGGCAGGCCCAGGCGGAAAAGGAGGTGAAAGCCATTGTTCAGAAAGCGAAAGCCAGAGCCGCAGGCACAGCAGGCGGCAAAACCCACGGTAAAGCTGACCGCCGCAGAAAAGCGTGAGATCAGCCGTATTCTGGAAACCGCCAGAGGCGACGGCAAGGTACATTCCGCACAGGACACCTTACCGTTCCGCCAGATGTACCCGGACGGCCTATGCAAGCTGGATGACCACACCTGGTCGAAGTGTATCGAGTTCGAGGATGTGAATTATCAGCTTGCGAAACCTGACGATCAGACGGCGATCTTTGAAGCCCTCTGTGATATGTATAACGCCCATGACGCTTCTATCGGGATGCAGCTATCTCTTGTGAGCCGCCGCATGAACCGGGAGGATTTTGTGAAGCGTATCGAGATCGCGGCGCAGGGAGATCACTTCGACCATATCCGTGAGCTTTACACGCAAATGCTCCGCAAGCAGCTTGAACGGGGCAACAACGGTCTTATCAAAACAAAGTACCTGACCCTCACCATCGAGGCACGGGACAGTAAAACCGCACGGGCACGATTTTCCCGGATCGTCATGGACGCCCTCAACCATTTCAAGGTCATGGGCGCTCTGGCAAAAGAGCTTGGCGGCAAGGAGTGGCTGGAAATGCTCCACGGCATCCTGCACCCGGACGGGGAACGGTTTGCCTTTGAATGGAGCTGGCTTGCCCCTTCCGGCCTGTCGGTCCAGGATTTTATCGCACCTTCTTCTTTCCGCTTCGGTGAAGCAAGGAAGTTCACGATGGCGGATAAATTCTGTGCCGTGTCCTTTCTGCAGATCAGCGCACCGGAAATGGATGACCGTATGCTCACCGAACTGCTGGATACGGACAACGGGCTGCTTGTCAGCCTCCATATCCGTAGCATGGACCAGAACGAGGCGATCAAAACGGTCAAGCGGAAGATCACCGACATTGACAGTATGAAGATCGACGCACAGAAAAAGGCGGTGCGGGAAGGTTTCGATATGGATATCATCCCCACCGACCTTGCCACCTACGCAGGCGAGGCAAAGAATATCCTCCGTGATCTGCAAAGCAGAAATGAGCGAATGTTCCTGATGACCTTCCTGGTGGTGAACTTTGCGGACAGCAAGCAAAAGCTGGAGAATGACCTTCTCCGTGCGGCAAGCGTGGCACAGAAATATAACTGCTCCCTGGTGCGGCTGGACTTTCAGCAGGAGAACGGCTTCGTGTCGGCTCTGCCCTTGGGTGTCAACCGCATTAAGATACAGCGTGGGCTTACCACTTCGGCGGTGGCGGTGTTCGTTCCCTTCACCACACAGGAGATTTTCCACGGCGGCGAAGCCCTCTACTACGGGCTCAATGCCACTTCCGGCAATATGATTCTTGCTGACCGCAAAAAGCTGAAAACGCCCAACGGCATGATCTTAGGTACGCCCGGCAGCGGCAAGAGCTTTTCCGCAAAGCGTTCCATCGTGGGTGTGTTCCTGAACACAAAGGACGATATCCTGATCTGCGACCCGGAGGCAGAATATTTTCCGCTGGTGAACCGTCTGGAAGGCCAGGTCATCAAAATCTCACCTACCAGTACGCAGTATGTGAACCCTATGGATATCAACCTCAATTACAGCGAGGATGATAACCCGCTGGCGCTGAAATCCGACTTTATCCTGTCGTTCTGTGAACTGGCGGCAGGCGGCCGGAACGGTCTGGAGCCAGTGGAAAAAACGGTCATTGACCGTGCCGTGCGGATCGTGTACCGCCCCTATATCGCAGACCCCCGCCCGGAGAATATGCCGCTGCTGGAAGATTTGTATGACGAGATCAAACGGCAGCCGGAGCCGGAGGCGCAGCGGATCGCGGCGGCACTGGAACTATATGTGCATGGCAGCCTGAATGTTTTTAACCACCGTACCAACGTGGATATCAACAACCGCATTGTCTGCTTTGATATCAAGGAACTGGGAAAGCAGCTCAAAAGCCTGGGTATGCTGGTGATCCAGGATCAGGTGTGGAACCGTGTTTCCCAAAACCGGGATCAGGGCAAATCCACCTGGTACTTCGTGGACGAGTTCCACCTTCTTCTGCGCGGTGAAGTTGGTTCCTGGAGCGTGGAGATTTGGAAACGCTTTCGCAAATGGGGCGGTATCCCCACAGGAATCACGCAGAACATTAAGGACCTGCTTTCCTCCCCGGAGATCGAGAATATCTTTGAAAACAGCGATTTTGTGTACCTTCTGAACCAGGCCAGCGGAGACAGGAAAATCCTCTGCGAGCGCCTGAATATCTCCAACCAGCAGGCGGCGCATATCAGCAACGCAGGCCCCGGCGAGGGGCTGATCTTCTTCGGCAATGTGATTCTGCCTTTTGTGGATGACTTCCCGAAGGACAATGAACTTTACAGCATTATGACGACAAAACTTGGTGAAACCGGGAAAGGAGAAAACGAACATGAATGATCCCCATTATTTGCATGCGGAAGAAAAACAGGAAGGTGAAACTTTCTTTGATGTGATGAACCGGCTGATTGCCAGAAGCAAGGCGGTTACGGCGGATATGGAGGCGGTCCTTGCGGAGCTGGAAAGTGAGATCGAACCGTTCCGTGTGCCGAAGGACCATGAGTAAACTGACCCATGTGAGCCTGTTTTCCGGCATTGGCGGTCTGGACCTGGCGGCGGAGGCTGCCGGGTTTGAAACCATTTGCCAGTGCGAGTGGGCGGATTTTCCGCACTCCGTCCTCTCCGCACGATGGCCGGATGTTCCCAGGTTCCGGGATATCACTACTTTCACGAAGGAGGCGTTTTTTGAAAAAACAGGACTTGAAACAGTTACCGTTATCTCAGGCGGCTTTCCCTGTCAGCCCTTCTCCACCGCAGGAAAACGGAAGGGCTTTGCGGATGAACGCTACCTGTGGCCGGAAATGTGCCGCGTTATTACCGAGCTGCGGCCCCGTTGGGTGCTTGGGGAAAATGTTGCTGGCTTCATCAATATGGGGCTCGACAAAACGATCTTTGACCTGGCAAAAGCGGGATACGCTGTTCTCCCATTCGTATTTCCGGCTTGCGGCGTCGGCGCATGGCATGAGCGCCAGCGAACTTTTATCGTCGCGGCTGATGTTTCCCACACCCCTTGCCTCAGACAACAACACCGCCAGGGATGCGGCAAGCCTGGATGTGTTCCTGTCGGACAATGGGATATTCCGCAAGAGGAACCGAAACGGGGCGATTTGGAGCCTCAGCCTGTCGGCGGCGGTATTCTATCTGACCCCGGTGGCGTCGGACGGTTTCCGCTCGACCTTGAAGCCGTCGGCCTTCGATCCGGCGAAGAAGGACGGGAACCTGTCGGCGCAGATCATCTCCCAGGAACAGCCGGTGTCCGAAACGGCGGCGCTGAACCCGGATTGGGTGGAATGGCTCATGGGTTTCCCGAAAGGATGGACGGACGTATCCTCTGGGCCGCCGAACCGGAAGGAATCCCCCGCATGACCGAGCGCATGGATGACCGGGCGCTGCGGCTGAAAACTTTGGGAAATGCGGTCTGCCCGCCCCAGGCCTATCCCATTTTCCGCTATATCGCCATGATCGAGAATGGCACCTGCGGCGACTTTTGCCCTTATGGAAAGGAAGGTGACTGCCTATGAGGGAACTGAAAGCGACCGATAAGATCACGCAGAAAATGACCCGTGACGGTGCGGTATCGGAAAACCTTGCCACGGGAGAGGTGGAACATATCAGCAGCCGGGAGCCGGAAACGGAACTGTCCGCTTCTTCGGAAGAATCCGCTGGCGCTGCGGCTGATCTTGCCCTGCGTGCGGCGGAACACCATGAGAAGAAAAGCGCACGAAAGGCTGAAAAGGCTGATACCCAGGCGGTGCGGGATGGTTCTGCTGCAAGGCAGCGCCCGTCCTCCCGTCTGCAATTCACCGAGGAAGAACGTGCCGATCCCGCACTTGGGAAATACATTGACCGTTCCGACCGTGCGGCGGATCGGCTGGACGCGGCGAAAGCCGCTATCCCCACAAAGAAAGTTCTCCGTACCGAGCGTGTTTTTGACGAGACAGCCGGAAAAGGCAAAACGCAGCTTCACTTTGAAGAAGTGGAGAAACGCCCCAACGGACGCCTGCGGCACAATCCGCTTTCTCGGCCTGTCCATGAGCTTGTCCACGCTGCCCACGCGAAGGTGCATGAGGTAGAGCAGGAAAATGTGGGTGTAGAGGCCGGACACAAAGGCGAGGTGTTGACGGAACGCGGGTTTGCCTATGGAAAGGGCAAAGTCCGTGCCGCCGTCCACCATCACCGCACAAAGCCCTGGCGTGACGCGGCTAAGGCAGAGCAGGCTTCTTTTAAGGCAAACGCCGACTACCTTTACCAAAAGGCACTGCATGACGATCCTGCATTGGCAGCTTCTAACCCGGTATCCCGCTTTCTGCAGAAACAGCGGATCAAACGGAACTATGCAAAGGAGCTGCGGCAGGCGGAGAAAACCGCAAAGAATACCGCAGCCACGGCGAAAAGTGCGGCGCAGAAAGCAAAGGACGCCTTCAAGGAAACTTTCCTCTACATCAAGCACCATAGCCGGGCGGTGCTGTTGGTGATCGGCATTGGCGCCTGTGTTGCCCTGCTGTTTGGCGGGGTATCTTCCTGTTCCATGATGGCAGGCTCCGGCGTGGGCGGTGTATTTACTTCCTCTTATCTCTCCGAGGATGCGGATATGCTGGCTGCGGAGGCGGCCTACTGCGAACTGGAACAGGAACTTCAATATGAACTGGATCACTATGAGGCTCTGCACCCCGGATATGACGAATACCGTTTTGACCTGGACGAGATCGAGCATGACCCTTATGTGCTGATCTCCATTCTCACGGCGTTCCATGAAGGGGTGTTCACCATCGACGAGGTCCAGGAGGAACTGCAAATGCTCTTTGAAAAGCAGTACATCCTGACGCAGACCGTGGAGGTGGAGGTGCGCTATCGGACGGAGACACGGACAGACAGCGAAGGAAACGACTATGACGTGGAAGTACCGTATAACTACTATATCTGCAAGGTAAAGCTGGAAAACTTCGACCTTTCCCATGTGCCGGTCTACATCATGGACGAGGAAACACTTTCCCTGTATGCGGTCTATATGGCAACGCTGGGGAACCGGGAAGATTTATTCCCAGGCTCCGGCTATGTAGACAAGTACACCAAACCGCCCACCACCTATGATATCCCACCTTCCGCAATGGAAGATGAAACCTTTGCGGCGCTCATTACCGAGGCGGAGAAGTACATTGGCTATCCCTATGTCTGGGGCGGCAGCAATCCAAACACTTCCTTTGATTGCTCTGGCTTCGTGTCCTGGGTGCTGACGCAAAGCGGCGTCTGCAATACGGGCAGGCTGGGAGCCCAGGGGCTCTACAATATTTCCACCACGGTATCCTCTGCCAACGCAAGACCCGGCGACCTGATCTTTTTCATCGGCACTTACGATACACCGGGCGTTTCCCATGTGGGTATCTATGTGGGCGGCGGAAAAATGCTGCATTGCGGCGACCCCATTCAGTATGCAGATATCAACACAAGCTACTGGCAATCCCACTTTTACGCTTTCGGGCGACCGCCCTACAACTAAAAAACGATATGGAGGTAATTTGATTTATGGCAACGACACAGAAGATCCGCAATGACATTGCGAAAACCAAAGAAAAGATCGCGGAGCAGCAGAAACGCCTTCGTGCGCTGGAGGCCCAGCTTGCGGAGGAAGAAAATCTGGAAATCGTCCGCATGGTGAAAGCCGTGAAGATGGATAACAAGGAACTGACCGCCTTCCTGAAAGCCTATGCCAGCGGTATGATCTCCCTGCCGGAAGGTATGCTGCAGGAGGGCAACACCGAGAATGAGGAAACGGAGGGATACGAGGATGAAGCATAACTTTATGACAAAAATGGTATCGGCTCTTTTGGCGGTGGTGCTCAGCACTGCCGCTTTTTCTGTCACCGCCTTTGCCAGCGGCGGTGAGGAAAGCACGGAGTCCATGGCTGAACAGGAAACGGCCGGGGATGTCTCTGATCTGCTTTCCGCTCTGGCAGGCAGCCAGGTCACGGTATCCGTCACCGAGGATGGTATCCAGTTCAGTTCCAGCGAAAATGACTCTGAGCAGACCGGCACCGTCACCACGGGCGGCGGCAATCTGAATGTCCGCACGGGTGCGGGAATGGACTACACCGCCTTCACCCAGCTTCCCAACGGAACGACCGTGAAGGTGATCGGCACGGACGGCGACTGGCTGAAGGTCATCCTGCCGGAGAAAATCGGCTATGTCTATTCCGGCTACATGACGGTAAGTGACGGCGAGGCTGGTTCCGGGGAAGGTTCTTTCTCTCTGGACGCGGAAACGCTGGAAAATCTGCTGGGGATGCTGGGCAGCGGTCTGAATGGCGGTGCCGCTTTGACGCCGGACGGGAACCTGTCGCTGATCGACGATATCGGCAGCCCTACTGCCAGCGGCAAGCAGTTTATCACAGTAGAAACGAAGAACGGCAATGCGTTCTATCTCATTATCGACCGTGACGACGAGGGCGAGGAAACCGTGCATTTTCTGAACCAGGTGGATGAAGCCGATCTCATGGCGCTCACGGAGGATGGAGAAAAGGCGGAAACACCTATTGTCTGCACCTGTACGGAAAAGTGCCAGGCCGGTGCGGTCAATACCGCTTGCCCGGTCTGCGTAAAAAACCTCAGTGAATGTGTTGGTACAGAGCAGAAAGCTGCGGAGCCCACCGAGCCGGAGAATCCGAAGCCTGAAAAGAAAAGCAATACCGGGGCGATCCTGGCGGTGCTGCTGATCCTTGCAGCCGGAGGCGGCGCGGCAGTCTATTTCCTGGTGCTGAAACCGAAGCAGGGCAAGAAAGTTCCCGCTGATCTGGATGATTTCGACCTGGAGGATGAAGAAGAATATCTGACCGAGGACGAGGAAACGGAGGAAAAGAATGAGTAAACTGATTATTGCAGAAAAACCGAGTGTGGCAAAATCTATCGCATCGGCCCTGGGTGCTTCATCCAGGGCCGATGGCTTTTATGAGGGCAGCGGCCTTCTTGTATCCTGGTGCGTTGGGCACCTGGTATCCCCGATGGATGCGGGCGGCTATGACGAGCGTTTCAAGAAATGGCGCTATGACGATCTTCCCATTCTGCCGGAGCCGTTCCGCTATGTGCTGGCACCAGGCAAGGAGGACGCTTTTGAAAATCTCTGCGCCCTGATGGACCGCCCCGATGTGGATACCATCGTCAATGCCTGTGATGCCGGGCGTGAAGGGGAACTGATCTTCCGTCTGGTGTATGAAATGACCGGCTGCCGCAAGCCGGTCCTTCGCCTCTGGATTTCCTCGATGGAGGACAGCGCTATCCGGGAGGGCTTTTCTGACCTGCGCCCCGGCGCCGATTATGAAGCCCTGTATCAATCTGCCCTCTGCCGCCAGAAAGCGGATTGGATGGTGGGGATCAACGCCACGCGCCTTTTCTCCGTTCTCTATCACCGCACCTTGAATGTGGGCCGTGTTCAGACCCCCACACTGGCAATGCTGGCGGAGCGTGACGCGAAGATCACGCTGTTTCACAAGGAAAAATATCATCTGCTGCGCTTGGTGCTGGACGGAGCCGAAGCAGTGTCGGAGAAATTCACCGATCTGGCAGAGGCGGAACAGGCAGCGGCCATGTGCAAGGGTGCGGCCATCACCTGTACCTCTGTCACGAAAGAGCAGAAAAAAGAACAGCCGCCGAAGCTCTATGATCTCACCACCTTGCAGCGGGAGGCAAACCGCCTGTACGGATACACGGCGAAGCAGACCCTTGACTACGCACAAAGCCTTTACGAAAAGAAGCTGCTGACCTATCCCCGCACGGACAGCCGGTATCTGACCTCAGATATGGCGGAAACAGCCTCCTGCGTCATCCATCTGGCGGCGAACGTGCCGCCCTTTGACGGGATCAGCAATTTCTTCCCGCTGGTGGAGACCATGATCTCCGATAAGGATGTATCCGACCACCACGCCATTATCCCCACGATGGAGATTGAAAAGGCAGATATCAAGGGGCTGCCCCTGGGCGAGCGCAATTTGTTTCTCTTGGTCTGCTGCAAGCTGCTGTGTGCATCAGCGGAGCCGTATGTGTATGAGGCAGTCACGGTAACTTTCGACTGCGGCGGCTATTCCTTCACCGCAAAGGGCAAGCGCATCCTCTCCGAAGGCTGGCGGGAGATTGACCGCATTTTCCGTGCCTTCTTGAAGGAAAAGCCTGCGGATGGGGACGGCGATACGCTCCCGAACTTCACCGAAGGGCAGACTTTTGACGGTGCGGAGGTTTCTGTCACCGAGCATTTCACCCAGCCGCCGAAGCCCTATACCGAAGATACCCTCCTGTCCGCTATGGAGAACGCAGGCAAGGGTGATATTCCCGATGAGGCGGAGCGAAAAGGACTTGGCACGCCTGCGACCAGGGCGGCAATCATCGAAAAGCTGGTGACAGCCGGATTCGTGGAGCGCAAGGGCAAAAACCTGATCCCCACAAAAGCAGGTATCAACCTTGTCACGGTCCTGCCGGAGCCGCTGACCTCTCCCATGCTGACAGCGGAATGGGAACAGAAATTGACGGAGATCGCAAAAGGCGGCGCTGACCCGGATACCTTCATGGATGGTATCCGCACGATGGTTCAAGAGATCGTGTCCACCTATTCCTGCATTTCCGAGGATGGCAAAAAGCTGTTTGCCCCGGAGAAGGAAGTGATCGGCACCTGCCCCCGCTGCGGTCAGCCGGTCTATGAGGGCAAGAATAACTTTGCGTGTTCAGATCGGTCCTGCGGTTTCGTCCTCTGGAAAAATGACCGCTTCTGGACGAGCCGCAAGAAGGAACTGACAAAGAAGATGGCAACGGACCTTCTGAAAAAGGGTCGTACCAATGTCAAGGGAATGTGGTCTGAAAAGAAACAGGCCACTTATGACGCTGCGGTGATCCTGGATGACACGGGCGGCAAGTACATCAATTTCAAACTGGAATTTCCGAAAAGAAAGGAAGGTGTCAATGGCAGAAAATAAGACTTTGGAACATTTACCCGAAGTGAGGGCGGCGGTGGCTGCCCTCTCCCCGGAGGACCGGGAGGTGCTGGCGGCGGTGCAGACCTCGCCCTTCCAGCTGACAACACCAGAGCAGTTTAAGGAGTTTGCGGACAACATTGACTATTTCGTATTTGAGCCCAACATCCACAATCTGAATGATCTGGGCTGGCGGTATCTGACACAGCACATGGATATGCTGCTGCCCCCAGAACTTCTGAAAGCGATCGACCCTGTTCCTTTTGGCAAGTATGCCATGCAGGAGGAACAGGGCCATTTTACGGAACACGGATATATTTTTCTCTCCGGCGACGAGTGGAATCATGAACGCCCTGCGGAGCCGGAGAAAAAGCCTTCCATCCGGGAACGGCTGGAACAGGGCAAGAAGGAATGTGCGGAGAAAAACAAGGCGCAGCCCCACAAGGAAAAGTCTGCGCCGGAACTGTAAGGAGGTGCTGATATGCCATATTACGATCACGACAAGGATTATCCCTTTGCCGCCTTTATCACCAATCTTGGAAAGTACAATGAGGGCGAGCTTGTGGGCGAGTGGGTGAAGTTTCCCACCACCGCCGAGGAACTGAAAGAAGTGTTTAAGCGGATCGGGATCGGCCAGAAGGATGACTTCGGCCAGCCCTATGAGGAATGGTTCATCACGGACTATGATTGCTATGTGGACGGTCTTTACAGCAAGCTGGGCGAATACGAAAGTCTGGACGAGCTGAATTATCTGGCGTCGAAGCTGGATGAAATGAGCGAAAGCGAATACGCACAGTTTCAGGCCGGTATGGAAATGGGCGACCATTGCGGCAGCCTGCAGGAGATCATCAACCTCACCGAGAATCTGGATTGCTATGAGGTTTACCCCGATATCCATGACTATGACGATCTGGGCCGCTATTACATCGAAGAACTGGACGTTATGCAGGTGCCAGAGCATTTGCAGAATTACATCGACTATGAGGCCTACGGCCGGGACGTTGCGTTGGAGGAAAACGGCACCTTCACGGATCAGGGCTATGTGCGTGATACGGGTGACAGTTTCCATGAGTATTACGACGGTGAGCGCGGCAGTATCCCCGACGAGTACCGGGTGATGACCTTCCAGGACGATCTTCCCGAAGAAGAAAAATCCGAGTGGGCTATGGATATTGCCTTTGACATGGACGAATTTTTCCGTCAGAACGATCCACAGTATGCGGCGGAGCACCCGGAGGCACACGCCGCAAAGGAAGAAATTTACGAAAGCCTGATGGCCGGGCGCATTTCCGCTCTGGATGAAAAGCTGGCGGCGCTGGGGCAGACGCAAGAGGACTATCTTCCTTCGGAGATTGAAAAGTTCAAGGACGCCACGGGCTATGAGGAATTTCTTGATTTTGACCCGGCGGAGGTCAAGGCCGCTTTGGACGACCCGGACAAGTCCCATGCGGATGAAATGCTGTCCGCTGCGGAGAGGGCTGCCTCGGAAAAGATGACTGTGCTTGTAGTGGAGCCTATGAAGGAACCCTATGTGAAGGAGATCAACTCCGACCTTCATTCCCTGCAGGCAGAGGTTGGCGGTGATATTGGGGCAACCTATCCCTATTCTGACCCGGTGGCGCTGGTCTGCAATGATGAAGGAAAGCTCATAGGGCTTGAACTGAACCGTGGACTGCGGGATGAAAACGGAGAAATTTATGATATTGTAGCAGGAACTTTCCTGGTGGTTGGACTTGGTGAGGAAGATTTTGCATCCCTGTCCCCGGAACTGATCCAGAAATACACGGAACAGTTCAAAACGCCGGAACGATTTATGCAGATCAATGGCAATATCGTTGTTCTCCCTGTCCCGGCAGAGAAGCAAGACCTCGCTTATCTGCCAGACCGTTTTGAAACTGGCGAACGTGTGCAGACACCGAGGGGCAGCTTTCAGGTGACAGCCATGAGCCGGGAGCAGATGGAGGCAGCCGGTTACGGTGTCCACCATATTTCCGATGATGGAAAGTATCTTATCATGGGAAATGGCACACGGGCCTTTGCCGTGGCAGCGGAACAGCCGGAAAAGGACAATCCTCTCCGCACCGCTGAAATGACGCTGGAGGATGACTACGGCATGATCGACGGCGTTATCAACAACGGCAGACGCGGCGAAGAATTGGAAAAAGCCCAGGAGTACGCAGATCGGACAACGCCGGAGAAGCCCTCCATCCGTGAACGATTGGAGGACGCCAAACGGGAATGTGCCGAGCATAAGCCCCCGGAGGGCAAGAAGTCCGGCCGTGATGTGCCGGAGCATGACTGCCTATGAGCCGAAGCAAGAAGTGGCGGCTGGAATGGGCGCTCTTCCTGGGCGAGAACGGCAGGCGGCAGTATAACCATATCTGCAAAAAATGTGTTCACGGCTGCAAGCAGAGTTTCCGGGCGTGTCTGGTCGCTTGTCCGCATTACAGTTCCAAACGATCTAAAATCTGTGAGGATAAGGGGGCGAAAAACGCAGAATAATTTCCTGTATCCGTACTTTCAAAGAGAGCCTTTATGATTTCTCATATGTCGGTCTGCTTGCTGGCACATGAAGAAAAGGCTTGATTTCAAACACTTTCTGTCACGCAAAACGGGAGTACAGCTTTTCGGTTCGTCCGATCGGCTGTACTCCCGCTTTTTTATTTGTTTTCGTCATTATCAGGCTTTTCCGTTTCCGCTACACTTTCTATCATGTCAACGACTACGGCATTAAGCTGTGCGGCGTTCTGTGATGTGATGACCGGACGCCCGGTATCCTTTTCGATATCCTGTCGAACCTGACCGGCATAGCTGCCGCCACGACGGGCAATCTTCTGACTTTCAGAAAATCCTTCCGGCTGATGTGCTTTTGACAGTTCTGTGGTTGTTGCCTCTGCCAGCATATTCAGAACAATTTCCATCGTGCTCATATTATCACGAAGGTTTTCTTTTTTCAGACCTTTCAGCTTCTTATATTGCCGAGTAGTCATGCCGGACCAGGCTTTCGTGATCTCATCTGTGAGAATCGCATACTCTTTGCCTTGCTGTACGCCGCGCTCCTGCCATTCCGCGGTAAGCTCATTACGGACACGGATAGAAAGAAGTCGCTGATGAATCCAGTCTGTATCATATCCCTTTTTTTGATAGGTCTCTAATGCACGGTCGATTGCCTGTTCCGGGTCAATCGTTTCTTCGATGCGTTCACGGCCGACCTGCGCAAGCCAGAGTTTGAATGGTTCAGCCTTAGGTGATGGGATGGACTGAATAATGCGTAAAACCTGTTCAGCCGTTGCCGCCAACACTTTACGCTTTTTGCCTGTTGCACCCATCATTGCTACCTGGGGACAATTTGTCCCCAGGTAGCTTGCAAGCTGTTCATCACGCTTACGCATTTTTTTGAGGTAGTCTGTTGGATTAGAGCTATCTGTCAAGACAGCAATAACATCCACAACAGAGAAATACCATTCTTCCTGTTCTTCATCCCATGCGGTGCGTATTTTTCTATCTTCAAAAAGCTGGATGGAATTATTTTCGTCCATGCGCTTCAACCTCCTTAGAGTATGTATTCTAATTTTAACATGAAAGGGGTTCTATTTCTATAAAAGAAGCAAATTTCGCCGTAGTAGGCGTTGTGGGAATGTGCGTAAACTGCCAGAATTGCGAGGCTGTGGGAAAGCTGTTTGCAGGCCTGTGGGAAAAGGCTTGTCTTTTTCCATCAGGTTGTGAATGGCTTTTCCATCGGCACGAGCGGCAGTTTTCCATATTTCCATGACGCAAGAAAATCATCCAACGATCAGCCGGTACACCGTCAGCGGCACATACCACACCGCCACGATCAACCGCCATGCCAGAATGAAACCACCGATCACACCACCGATAATGAAGTTCAATGCAAACAGGGCGATCCCTCCACCCAGGGAGCCGCCGCCCGGCACGATCCAGAGGCACATCCGATGGAGGCCAAACGGCAGCCCGCAGAGTATCCAGAGCCATACATAGTCAAGCTCTCCGTTCTTCATGCAGGCGGATTTGAAGATACAATACAGGATCAGTGCTACGGTCACGGGCAGTACACTTTTGAAGAATAATGCTTTGATTGCTTCGCTTCTTGTCATCGGTAAAACCTCCTTCCGCAGTTCCATTATACAGGATGCCGGGAGCTGCGCCCAGCGTCTTTCAAAGAAATTTATTCAAGTTCATGCCGCCGCTGTTGTTCCTGTTCCTTTGGAACGGCCAGCAGTGCATCCACATTTTGCTTGACGGTCTCGTATTCCTGGGCTTCGGTTCTTGCGGTTTTGTACTCCGCAAGAAGGCGTTCCTTTTCTGCGCTGAGATTGGCAAGCTCCGTTTTCATGCTTTCTGTTGTCGGCAGCGGTACAGCCCCCAGCCGTTTCAATTCTCTGGCGGCCGCTTCAAAAAGGATGATCTCGCTCTCATGCCCCCGCAGGAACTTTTCTTTATCATTCGATTTACGGTATCGGTCATAAAGCGGCTTTAGCTGACGGTAAGTGCCGGCATGCTTCATCACAAGGGCAAGTTCGGCACTTCTGCTTTCTATCCGCTTGATCTCTGCATGAGCGGTATCCCTGCGTGCGGATATTGCGGTCAATTTGCTTTCCAGTTCTCCATAACTGCTTATCCCGTGTTCGGTCAGGAAATTCATGGTCTTGGCGGCCTGTTTCAGATTGTTCAGCTTCGCCCAATGGGTGAAGCCTGCACTCTGCTGCGCCTTGATGTTGTTCTGAATATCAATGAGCAGGCTGATCTTTCCGTCCTGCTGTTTCGGCTGGCGGGAAGGTCTGGTGCGTCCGGCGATCCGGGCAGCAAGGGCTTCTTCGGTGTAGTCTGCACCCAGGGTTTTCAGACGGGTGAATCGTTCCTGATCCGGCGCTCTGGCGGAGATATACTTGCCGCGCTTGATCTCATAACCTTCCCTCTGCAGGCGGCAAAGCAGTTCTTCCAGGTTGGAACAGGCTGGCAGGAGCCGGTCGATGGCCGCTTTCAGCTTTGCCTTATAGCTGGTGCCGTTCTGCGTAGCCTGATGTTCAATATAGCTCTTGCCCTTGTCCTGTCCTGGGATGATGACAGACAGACCGTGTTCCTTGCAAAGCCGGTCGGAGGTACGGCGGATATAGTGATAACTCCGCTTGTTGGAATGATAATGCTTGTGATCCGCAAAGCTGACCGCATTGAAAATCAGGTGGTTATGAACATGATCTTTGTCTATGTGGGTGGTAAGGACAAACTCATACTTGCCGCCCAGGATTTCTTTTGCGAGCTCCATGCCGATCTCATGGGCCTGTTCCGGCGTGACCTCCCCAGGCTGAAAGGCTTGGATCAGATGGCGGCCCAGGTTCGTTCCCTTGTCGATGGCATGGCGGCGGGTCCAGGCAAATTCGATATCCGCAGTTTCGGCGGCACAGCCATAGGAAGAAACAAGCAGCTTTCCGTCCGTCTTTTCCGGGTTGCAGATATAGTCAATGGCTGCTTTCAGCGTTGACTTGATAGGATGTGTCTTTGTAACTGCCATATCTCGTCCAGCCTTTCCCGTATCTCGTCCATGTCGGCCTGATACGCAGGACCTCCGGCGTTGATCCGCTTGGCGATCTGGTTGATGTTCCGCCCGATGGCGGAAAGCTCTTTGGTAAATGCCTTGATATCTGCGGTGTCCGTATAGATGATATACCCGTCAATCGCCATCTTACGGAGGTAGGCACCATATCTGCGTGTGGGTAACTGGCTCATTTTTTCGTCTATGAGCCGTTTTTCATCCTCCGTAACATAGAATTTCATTTGGATATTCCGCTTTCGGTTCGCCATGCGCCGCCTCCGTTCTTCATAAGGGTTTGGGATTATCCCAACAAGCAATTTTGAATTTTCGGGCAAGGGACCTGAAAATCTCAAAATTCGCAAGCGGGTACTCGCTTGCTGTGCTTGCTACCGTAACCCTTCCCTCGTTTTTCCCCTCTACTAATACTACAATTCGGAGGCTTGAAAATGGCAAAGAGGTGAATTGAATTTTGATGCAAAAGAAGATATAATTAGTTACAACAAACTCGGAAACCAAGTGGACTTAGGAGGAATACAATGTTCGATATGACAAAAGAAACAGGGGCATTTCATAATATATACAAAACAGGAGTAGGAGCAGAAACAGAAAAAAGAATACTGCATGAAGGAAACGAGTCAGGCGAAGGAACGATGCGGCGTTTTGAGGTGGCTCCTGGCATTCAAATTACCTATAACGATTTGAAAATGGACTCCTGTTTCCGCCCCATCCGATTTGAAAAAGACTTTTTGCAGATCAATCATTGTCTTGAGGGCTGCTATGAATGTGAACTGGAAGGTGGCTCAGTCAGCTTTTTAGGCGAAGGCGATCTTTGCGTGGATTACCTCTCCAAAGATAGACAGGTGTTCCTTGGCTCCCGTATCCCTCTGAAAAAATACCGAGGCATCACCGTACTGCTGGAAATGGAAACCGCGCAGCAAACCTTGGATCAGGGCTTTCAACAAGCTCATATCAGTTTGGAACAGATAAAAGAACGCCTGTGTTCAGATGGATGTTCCCTTATCATCAAATCTAAGCACGAAATCGACCATATTTTCAGCGAGCTTTACTCGGTGGACGAGCGTATCCAGGTTCCGTACTTTTGGATCAAGGTCATCGAATTGCTGCTGTTTTTAAGTCTCCTGGATGGCAGCGCAGTTTGTCGACCGCAGCAGTTTTCTGCGGACATCTCCAAACGGACACAGGAGGTTTACCAGTACATTATAGAAAATCCCTTTACCAAAGATACCATTCAGGATCTGGCCTGCATGTTCGGACTGGCAGAGTCCAGCTTGAAAAGATGTTTCAAATCTATTGCCGGGGCATCCATTGGCACCTTTATCAAGACGAAACGCATGGAGGCCGCTGCTGAATTGTTGGTTTCGGAGTCGGCTTTGAGCATCGGAGAGATTGGAAGTGTGGCGGGATATGAAAATCAAAGTAAATTTTCTGCCGCTTTCAAATCCGTTATGGGTGTAACGCCGCAGGCGTATCGACACAAATACTGCTGACCTGATTGGAGCAAAATCCGACCTATTCGGTTATAGAATGTACCACTCTGGTATGCTATCATTATTGATGTGCCAATGGTGAGTATGCTGTGGAGCAGCCGCTGAACCGCGGCTGCTTTTTTTGACCACTGGTTAGAGTAGGCTAACTAAAGTTTGGAGGGATGTACTATGCGGATTGCGGGAGGAACCGCAAAAAGAATTACCAAACGCATCATCAATTTTATTTTTGTTATTTGGGGCGTCGTTACACTCAGCTTCTGCCTGCAAGTTTTTACTGGGACCGATCCGGCAGAGATGATTGTCCGTAAGGTCAATGTCTTTGCAACAGAGGAACAGATCCAGGCGGTGCGAGAGGAGTTGGGACTGGACGCTCCTTTTCTGGAACGCTATGCAGACTACATCAAGGGTGTTCTGACCGGCGACCTTGGAACCGCGATCACGAACCGCCAGCCGGTCATCGAAAATATCAAGGACGCCCTCCCTGTGACTTGTATGCTGGTAGTTATGGCAATGGCTTGGGTCATCATCTTCACGGTATTGATAGCCGCCATCTCTGTCATACGAAAAGGCGGGATTTTCGATAATGTCATGCGGATTATCTGCATCATTGGGATCTGTGTGCCGAGCTTTTGGCTGGCGCTGATCCTGCTGACCGCCTTTGCGGTTCAAATTCCCATTTTCAGTGTGATCTCGGACGGCAGTTTCAAATCTTTGATTTTGCCATCGGCAGCAATGGCGTTCCCTATTATCTGTATTGCGGCCAGGGTGCTGCGGGCGGCAGTGCTGAATGAACTCAAAAGTGACTATGTGACCTATGCCAGAGCAAGAGGGTTTTCTAATGCACAAATCGTTTATGGCGAGGTGCTACGAAATGCCCTCCCCGCAGCCATCACACTTTTCGCCCAATACTGTGCTGCTCTTTTTGGGACTTCGGCACTGGTAGAGAGCGTTTTCTCCATCCAGGGACTTGGCATTTACCTGATGGATTCCTGCGAGAGTATGGACATCTATGGGATTTCCGGTTCCATCCTGGTGTGCGGCGTGTTGTTCGTCCTGTTCAACACCCTGGCAGATTTGCTTTCGAGTGCTATCTGCCCTGCGTATAGGAGGAAAGCGGTATGAAACGAAAAGGGCAAATTATTATTGGGCTGGCTCTGATCCTGATTTTTATTCTTATGGCACTGGCGGCCCCGGTGTTGGCTCCCAATGATCCGAATGCCACAAACCTTGCGCTGAAGAACGCTCCGCTTTCTGCGGAGTATCCACTTGGCTGTGACCAAATGGGCCGTTGCGAATTATCAAGACTTCTCTATGGAGCAAGGTACTCTATGGGGCTGACCATTCCGGTACTGATCGTACTGGCCGCCTTCGCGCTGTTCGTGGGATGCTATTCCAGTTATAAAGGCGGCTTGCTGGATGAAGTCATGCGGATACTTTGCGACATCCTTATGGCCTTTCCACTCATCGTCATTGCGATGGCGTTGGTGTCGGCGGTGGATAATTCTGTGGCAAGTGTCATTATTGCCATCGGGATTTCTATGTTAGCGTGGTTTCTGCGGATGGTACGCTCCTATGCAAAGACTGAGTGCGGAAAGGAATACATTGAGGCGGCCCGGATCGCCGGTGCCTCTGGCCTTCGCATTGTGCTTCGCCACCTGATCCCAAATGTGTTCCCGCAGTTTGTGGTGTACTTCACCACTGGGATTGCAACAGCGATCATGTCGGTGTCCAGTTTTGCTTTCTTGGGCGTGGGGCTGATCGCCGGAACCCCGGAATGGGGTGCGATGCTCAATGAGGCCCGAAACAGTGTCTACTCAAACCCTGCGCTCCTGATTTATCCGGGCATCTGCCTTATCGTCTGCTGCGCGGGCTTCAACCTGCTGGGCGAGGGCCTGCGGGATGCCATTGGGAAGGAGGATGATATTTGTGTTGCTTGAGGTCAAAGATCTGAATATCTCTTTAACTTCCGAGAAAAGCGTAGCTGAACATATATCATTTCGGTTAGGCCAGGGAGAAATGCTCTCCATCGTTGGCAGTTCCGGCGCGGGAAAGACCACTATCTGCAAAGCAATTATGGGACTGCTGGGGAACACTTACCGCGCTGATGGCGAAATCCTGTTCCAAGGAGAAGATTTGCTCGACCTGCCGGAACGAAAGCGACAGACCATCTATGGGAAAGAAATCTGCCTGATTATGCAGAACCCCATGACCGCCTTTAACCCATCCATCCGAGTAGGGCGCCAGATGGAAAAGACCTATTTGCTCCATCATGGAAAAACGCCGAGGCAGGAAATGCAGCGCCTGTTTGCCGCCATTTTGCAGAAGCTGGGGCTGGAAGATACCCAGCGGATTTTGAACAGTTATCCCTTCACACTGTCTGGCGGAATGCTCCAGCGGCTGATGATCGCGGCGGCGCTGATGTGCCAGCCCGCCCTTTTAGTAGCGGATGAAGCGACCACGGCCATTGATGCCTGCAACCGGATCGGGCTGATGCGGGAACTGAAAAGTTTCTGTAAAGATGGAATGTCTGTGCTGTTCGTGACCCATGACCTGCGCTCTGCCTCGGTTTCTGACCGCATCCTTGTGATGGATCGCGGACAGATTGTCGAACAGGGCAAGACAGAGCAGATACTAAACACCCCTAAAGAGGACTATACAAAATATCTGTTGAACGCCTGCCGGTTGGAAAGGAGGGAGATGTCTTGATTGAACTGAAAGAGGTTAGTTGTTCTTTTTCTGACGGCTTTGGCGGAAAAGGACTGTTTACTGCTGTGTCCCCATTGAGCGCCCATTTCAGTGATGGAGGCCGGTATGCAATCGTTGGAGAGTCCGGTTCGGGCAAAACAACGCTGGCGCGGATGATCGCGGGATTGCAGCGGCCAAGCGGCGGTTCCGTGTTTGTAGATGGCGCACCTGTCTATGGGCGGAAACGAGCCGGGAAAGAACATTTCAGGAAGGTGCAGATTATTCAGCAGAACTCCGCATCTGCCCTGGACCCCAAGATCCCGGTGGGGAAATCCATAGAGGAACCGCTGCATTGCTTTTTCCACATGGAGAAAGAGAAACGGCGGGAACGCTGCCGGAACTTGATGGAGCTTTGCAATCTATCACGGGACTACTATACCCGTCTTCCATCAGAACTGTCCGGCGGAGAACAAAAGCGGGTGGCAATCGCCAGGGCACTGGCCGCTGAGCCGCAATGCCTGATCTTCGACGAGGCCACCAATGGATTTGACTTACCGCTGCGGAAGAAAATCATTGATGAAATTATAGACCTGCAACAGCAGCTTGGTTTTACGCTGATTTTCATAACCCACGACATGGAGTTGGCAGTGGTCGTGGCGGACGAGATTTTTGTCATGCGAAATTCTAATCTGGTAGAGCGTGCCGCGTTCTCCGGTGATTATTCTGTATTTCACGATCCATACAGCAGGATGCTCTTGGAGGCAAGCGGTTTAGTGAACACTTCAACAGACTGGAATGATAAAACGAAAGAAAGGATTGATTTGAAATGAAACTGAAACGAATTGCCGCTATGCTCACGGCGGCGGTCATGGCGGTATCTCTGGCCGCCTGCGGAGGCAACACCGGCACCAACACAGAGAGCAGCCAGAACCCGAAGGAGAACGCCGAGGCTCAGGCCGTACATCTGAACTTGGCGGAGAGCTGGGGCTTTGAGTATTTTTACACCATCCTCACCCCAGAGGTATCCTCCTCCAGTTACGACATTACCTACTATCTCACCAGCTTCTATGACACCCTGTTTGAGTACAATTCCAAGGGCGAGGTCGTGGGTGTGCTGGCCGAAGATTGGTCCATGAGCGAGGATGGAAAAACCTATACCTTCCAGATCAAGCAGGGCGTCAAGTTCTCCGATGGCTCTGACCTGACCGCCGAGGATGTGGCAAAGTCTATTTTGGCTGTTCCGGTCAACCTGGGCCAGTACAACGGCTCCTATGGCCGCCTGTCCACGATCATTGAGGATGCGGTAGCCACCGATGAGTACACGGTGGAGCTGCACCTGACCCAGCCCTACTACAACACCCTCCGGGAACTGTGCCTTGCTAACCCCTTCGGCATCGTATCCAGCGAGCAGTTCAATGAGGATCTGACTGCCAAGCAGGAGAGTTTCCGCAGCGCCACTTATGGAACCGGCCCCTATATGTACGCTGGGGACAATGACGGGCAGACATGGAACTTCGTCCGCAATCCCAATTACTGGGGAGAAGCACCTGAAGTAGATAGCTTCTCTATCAAGTACATCCCCGACAACGATGCCAAAATTTTAGCCATGAAGAATGGTGAGGTGGACTTCCTCTCCGGTATTAAGAATGTCTCTGCCGAGAGCTATGCTCAGATGGAGCAGACGGATGGATATGGCGCTCAAGTCGATGAAAAGTCTTTGCAGACTTACTATGTGGGCTATAACCTGAGCAGTGAGATTTTTGGCGACCAGGTGGTTCGTGAGGCCATTTCTTCCGCCATTGATAAGGATGCCGTAGTAGACAACATCTACGGTGGCCTGTTCGACAAGGCAGATACCTTCTTTTCTCGTGACCTGCCCTACTGTGATGTAGAGCAGACAGTGTACGGCTTTGATCTGGATCATGCCAATCAAATCTTGGATGAGGCTGGCTATGTAGATACCGATGGCGATGGCATTCGTGAGAAGGATGGAGTCAAACTGTCCGCCGCTTTCCTGTATCAAACCGGCACCGCCTCCGATGACAATATGGTTGTCTACATTTGTGACCAGGCCAGCAAGATCGGCATTGAGCTGACCCCGCAATCCGCACAAATGATGGACTGGTATGCCATGATCCAGAGCGGTGACTATGGCCTGACCATCTTCAAGACCCAGGGTGGCTACTATGACCCGGCTATGGTCATTACCAACATCAACCCGTCTACCTCTATGGACCCCATCCTCATGCAGATTGGGGCGTCCCAGCCGGAGCTGGCGGCACTGGTAGACGAACTGGACTCTGCTACTGATGAGGCCCGTATTCAGGAAATTTACAACACCATCCTGACTACTATGGCAGACCAGTGCCTGACTACGCCGCTGATCTATACCCGGCAGCTTGCCATTTACAGCGATGCGGTAGCAAGCTATACCTTCCCCACCGATGCCAGCTTTACTTCCGTTCAGAATATCCATCTGAATTGAGCCATTCAAATTAACTGACAAAAGGAGCAGGCCGATTAAATGGGCCTGCTCCTTTCACTTGGCCCGATTGGAGCATAACATACCTGATAGGTCGTAGACGATGCCAAGCGAAAGCAGTACACTTAAATCAAGAGGTTAGCAATAACTAATCAAAGAATTGATAAGGAGGTCTTGTATCCATGAAACAAAAATCCGGCGGGATTAAGCGGTTGATGGAGTTCACAGGAAAGCATCGTGGGCTACTCACCGTTTCCCGCATTCTATCCGGCATCAGTTCGGTCTTTATCCTTGGACCGTTCCTCTGCGTTTACTTTGCAGCGCGTGACTTGGTGGGCGTATTTGCCGGGACGCCGTTAGACACGAACAGTCTTGTTCGCTGGGGCCTGCTTGCTCTGGGGCTGGAGCTGATTGGTCTGCTCCTTTATTTCTCAGCATTGCTCTGCTCCCATGTCGTAGCGTTCCACACAGAGAAAAACCTGAAAATGGTGGCACTGAAACATCTCGCAAAAATGCCTATGGGATACTTTGACGCCAATCCCAGCGGAAAACTGCGGAAGATCATCGACGATAACAGTTTTCAGACCGAGACTTTCATCGCTCACCAACTTCCCGACCTGGTGGGCGCACAGGTCACGATGATCGTGAGTTTGGTGCTGATGCTGGTCTTTGACTGGCGTGTAGGTATCCCTCTCCTGCTGCTCTTTGGCATCGGTTTCTTCTTACAGGGGTCCCTCATGGGGAAGGACAGCATGAAATTCATGCAGACCTACCAGGACTCTTTGGAAACGATGAACCATGAGGCGGTGGAGTACATCCGGGGCATTTCGGTAGTCAAGGTGTTCGGACAGACAGTGCAATCTATCACCAAGTTTAACGACGCCATCAAATCCTACCGGAAGTTTGCTCTGGCTTACACGATGTCCTGCAAAAAGGGAATGGTGGCGTTTAACTCAGTCATCAATTCCAGCTTCCTGGTGCTGGTACCTACGGCGCTTATTATCGGGTTTGTTTCCAACGACCTGATCGGATTTATGCAAAGTTTTCTGTTCTATGTGATCTTCTCTCCTGCTTGTGCAGTTATGCTTAACAAGATCATGTATATGACCAGCTACAAAATGCAGGCGGAGGAGTCCATGCGCCGCATCGACATGATTCTGACTGCCCAGCCGCAGGTGGAGACTTCTGCACCCAAACATCCCAAGACTTATGATGTGTCCTTTGAGAATGTGACCTTCGCATACGAAAATACGGACCATCCGGCGGTATCCCATTTGAGCTTCACGGCCAAGGCTGGAACAACTACCGCATTGGTCGGGCATTCCGGCTCCGGAAAAAGCACAACGGCCAGCCTGATCCCCCGCTTCTACGATGTGCAGCAGGGGGCAGTCGAGATCGGCGGTGTGGACATTCGGGAAATTCCTCATGCTGACTTGATGAAGATGGTTGCCTTTGTATTCCAGGACCCCAAATTGTTCAAGGACACCCTTCTGGAAAATATCCGGGCAGGCAGACCTTCCGCCACACGGGAGGAAGTCTTGCAGGCGGCGCATCTGGCCCAGTGTGATGATATTCTGGAGAAGTTTCCAGATGGCCTCGATACCGTGGTGGGCAGTAAAGGTGTGTATCTTTCCGGCGGCGAAACACAGCGCATTGCGATTGCTCGCGCCATTTTGAAAGACGCCCCCATCGTGGTCTTAGATGAGGCCACCGCCTACGCTGACCCGGAGAACGAGCAGCAGATCCAGAAAGCCTTTGAAGGGCTGGTCAAGGGCAAGACGGTCATTATGATCGCACACCGGCTCTCCACCATCCAGGACGCTGACCTCATTCTGGTAATGAAGCAGGGTGAATTGGTGGAAAGCGGAACCCATGACGCACTGGTGAAGCAGGGCGGTGAGTACGCCAAAATGTGGAGCAACTACACAAAGACTACCAAGTGGCACATCGGGAATGAGGTGAAAGTATGCTGAAACGGATGTTTGCCCTGAGCGATCAGGGATCAAGAGATTTGAATAAAGGAATTGCAGCCACTACGCTCAGCAATCTGTGCCTGATTGCCCCGGTCAGCCTGCTGGTCATGGTGATATGGGAACTGCTGAATGTGATTTCCGGGCAGGAAAGCAGTATGCGGGATCATGCGGCCTTGTTTATTTGCGGCACTGTGGTCATGTTTATCATTGTGTTTCTGACCCAATGGCTCCAGTACAACAAAACTTATACTGTGGCGTATAAGGAAAGTGCCAACCGCCGGATTGTCCTGGCGGAGAAACTGCGGAAACTTCCGCTGTCCTTCTTTGGCCAGCGCGATCTTTCTGACCTGACCACCACTATCATGGGGGACTGTACGGCTCTGGAGCGCGTATTTTCCAATGCGATCCCGCAGCTCTTCGGAACGATTTTCATGTTTATGATAACGGCTATCGGCCTGCTGGTGCTTGACTGGCGGATGGGCCTTTGCATCGTAGTGCCGGTGCCTGTGGCAGCCTTGGTAGTCTTTGCGGCAAAGAAAGCCCAGTCCAATGCCGAAAGCGCCAACATGGATGCCAAGAGAGCTGCCTATGACGGTGTGCAGGAATACCTTGATACCATCCAGGAGCTGAAGTCCTGCTCCCGTGAAGAAGAATATCTGGAGGGTCTGGAAAAGAAGCTGGATTATGTGGTGAAGTGTTCCTTCCGCAACGAGATCGCTCCCGGTGCTGCTACGACCACGGCTCAATTTATCCTTCGGTTTGGCCTTGTGGCAGTCATGCTGGTGGGTGGTATTCTCGTAACGGCCGGCTCGTTGTCCATCCCCATGTTCATTCTGTTCCTGCTTTTTGCCGGACGCATTTACGACCCCTTCACCAGTTGCTTCATGCTGATGGCAGAAGTGTTCTCTGCCCTTGTCAGCGTCAAGCGGATGAAGCAGATCGATGCGACCCCGGAGCAGACCGGCACCAATGTCTGCAATAACAAGGGCTACGACATTGAGTTTAAGAATGTAGTGTTCTCCTACAATGAGGAGCCGGTTTTGAAGGGCGTGTCCTTTGTGGCAAAACAAGGTGAGGTCACGGCACTGGTAGGTCCGTCCGGCAGCGGCAAGTCCACCGCCTCTAAACTGGCGGCCCGTTTTTGGGATGCGGACTCCGGAACCATTACCCTGGGCGGCGTGGATGTCAAAACAGTAGAACCGGAAACGCTGTTCAAGAACTATGCCATTGTGTTCCAGGATGTCATGCTCTTTGATGAGACTGTCATGGAGAATATCCGGCTGGGACGGGGCGATGCTACTGATGAGGAAGTTATGGCTGCGGCCAGAGCTGCCCAATGCGAGGAATTTATCCAGCGCCTCCCTCAAGGGTATCAGACGAACATCGGGGAAAACGGCAGCACCCTGTCCGGTGGCGAGCGTCAGCGCATTTCGATTGCCCGCGCCCTGTTGAAAAATGCTCCCATTGTCCTGCTTGATGAAGCAACTGCTTCTATGGATGCCGAGAGTGAAACACTGATACAGGATGCCTTGTCGGTACTGCTGAAGGATAAGACGGTCATGGTGATTGCCCATCGCATGAGGACAGTGGCAAATGCTGATAAGATCGTGGTTCTGGACGACGGCAAGGTCAGTGAGATGGGTACACCTGCTGAACTGATGAAAAAGGGCGGTCTATATGCACACCTTATTGAATTACAGCAAGGAAAATAGAAAGGAAATCTTATGGAACAACACTGGAAGTTAAAAGATTTAGGTCTGACAATCGTATTTTCCGTTATTTACTTTGCTGTGGTTTTGGCAGCTACGATTATGGGCGGCATACACCCATTGCTCTATCTGTTTGTAACAGCTTTAATTGCTCTCGTGGCATGGATTCCATATATGTATGTTATGGCAAAAGTGCCGAAAGCAGGCGTGGTTCTCATTATGAACCTATTTGTAGCAATCGCTTTCGTGGCTTTTGGGGAGCTTGCGAATCTGTTGCTTGGGAGCTTGATTGTTTGTTCTATTTTAGCGGAAATCATTCGGAAATGGGCCGGATATAAGAATTACAAAGGTATCGTGATGAGTTATATCCTGCTTTCGTTAAGCAATATCGGTTCTCCGTTGTATGTATGGGTATTCTCTGACTATGCCATTTCAGAGGCATCCGAAGAAATGTCTGCAAATTATGCTGAGATATTATCAACCTTGACTTCTCCGTGGTTTATGGTTCTTGCTATTGCCGCAACCGTAGTTATCTCAATAATTGTCGGAGTTATTGCAAAAAAGGTTTACAACAAGCAGTTTGCAAATGCTGGGATTATGTGAGTGGGTGATAGAATGAAGATTCATGCGTCGGCGAGGACTATTTAGAGGCTGTGCTGATGCTGCAAAAAGAAAAAGGCATGGTTCGCTCTGTTGATTGAACCGACACATGGGCTTTTCAAAACCGAGTATCAGTCATGCAGTAAGCGTCCTGCGGGACGGTGGTTTTCTGACGATGGACGAGGATGGATTTCTCCACCTGACCGACATAGGCCAGGAAGTGGCGAAAATAATCTATGAACGCCATCAATTCTTCACAGAGCAGCTCATCGCTGCCGGTGTTGACCGTGAAACGGCGGAACAGGACGCCTGCCGGATGGAGCATGTCATCAGCCAGGAGTCCTTCGAGCATCCGAAAAATGCTTACAAAACAAAAGAATAATAAACTGCCCGCATAGCAAACGGGTGAAACAGTAACGCGGCCGGGCACATCGAACCCGACCGCGTTACTCGTCTTTCTGGAAGGCTTCCGCCTGTTTGCAGAGCGCGATAAATTTTTCGATCTCTGCTTCGCTTTTCCCGGCAAAGAAGTCCACAACTGTTTTCGAGACTGTCTGATTTACCATTTCCGGGAAGATGGCGGCGTCCACGCTGATATTCAGTTCTTTGGCGACAAGGACCACCGTTTCAAATTTCGGATTACTCTGGCAGGTCTCCAAATCTATGATCGTGCGGGGGTTCATACCGAGGCGTTCAGCTAACTGCTTCTGCGTCAGATGCTGGCGCTTCCGTTCTGACCGCACCTTCCATGCAAATAGATCCAGCGGATTGTTCACTACACATCACCTCTACATCATTGTAGGGTGTACTTCCGCTCATATAAATAACCATACAGCTCATGCAAAGTGAGTTATAACTCATATTTCGGAGTAAAGGGGGATATGGATGAGAGCGCCAACACAAAGGAGGTCAAAATAAGGCGGGGTTTACCGTTTGTACGGCGGACACCCATGCCACTACGAAAAATATTCCAATAACGCAGCAGCGAGCCATGCTCATGAAAGTGAGTTATGGCTCGCTTTTTATATACTGTGGCTCATATCTCACAAAACCCGTTTCTTTGAGCGCCTGGGCGTGGGCTGCCGCTCCCCGCCCCGTTTCGTTCTGGCCTGTCACCCCGAACGAAACGAAAGGAGCCAATTATGAGCGGTAAAAATATTTTTTTGAAGTTTTCCCAGGCAAGCCAGCCAAAAGAGGCCTCCAGTGGACGAGTAGTGGGCGAAAGGGGAAGAAATGACCTGCCTCCCGGCACGAAGGGAGGTGAGAACTTGAAACCTGACCGCCACTACGAGCACAAGCAGTACGCCTTTGACAGCTACTGCAAGAAGGTGCTGAAATGCGAGGCGTGCAACGGCTATCGCCAGATCAGCCGGCACCAGAAGCGTTTCACATCTTTGGAAGAACTGTCCGAGGCAGAAATGGCCCAGCTTGCGGTATATGACCGCTACCCGTGGGAATACACGACCTTCCCTGTGGGAGGGGCCGTGATCCTGATCGAGGACGACGGGCTGGCCGAGGCGCTTCTGGGGCTGTCCCAGGAGGACCGGGAAATCTTTATGATGCACTGGTTCCTGCGGATGACCGACGCACAGATCGCCAGGTACATAAACATGCCCCGCCGGACGGTCAATACCCGCAGGCATAAAGCCTATCGGCTGCTGACAGAGCTGATGGGAGGTGAAGCGGATGACTAAATCTGCGTGCACGCGGGCATCGCTGATCCCTTACCCGGTGATCGCCGCCGCTGTCGGAGGCGACCCCGAAGCGGTGAACCGGGTAGTCCGGCATTACTCCGGCTACATTGCCGCGCTGTCTACACGGACGAGCTATGGCCCTGACGGCTATCCCCGTCCCCAGGTGGACGAAGATCTGCGCGGTCGGCTGGAAGCAAAGCTGATTATTTCCATTCTGGATTTTGACCTGAGCTGATCCAGGACCGGGCGCTGCGTGTTCCCCTTTCCACGCGGCGTCCCGTTATAGCTCCTTGACAAAGAAAGCCCGGCGGGAGGCCTCCGGCGCAGCATAAGGCAGACGGATACGATCTGCCTGTGTGGAGCCGGTCGGCCGGTGCGCCATGACCCTGTTGCAAGTCCGCAGGACGGGACCCCTGCTAAACAGGAGAGCGACAAAACCGGGCCGTAAAACAGGTGTGGCAGCCTGTGGGCGATGATATGCAGGCAGGATAATGATACTCGCGCATTGAACGCCCACAAAGCATTGTGCGCCGCACCCATCAGCATGGGCCGGGGTTAGACTCCCGTGGAGCTGTGCCAGCAGCCGTCCGTAAGCCTACTTTTCTTTTTTGAAAGTTTATGGATAGATCGTAAACTTTTCAATTAGCAGCAGACAAACACGGAACAGCACGGTAAAATAATGGTGGAAGTTATATTACCCACACATATTCGTGCTGTTTCTTTTCATAACTGAAAGGGGGTTCTCATGTCTCAAACATGGAACGGCACGAAGAAAGAAACCCCTGAAAGAAGGACATATACGGTTGACGATATTGCTCAAATTCTGGGCATCGGAAGAACTTCCGCATATATCCTTGTAAAAGAAGGGCACTTCAAAATCGTGCGAATTGGTAACGCCATACGCATTTCCAAGCGGTCATTTGACGAGTGGCTTGACTCCCTCGACCTGTGATCCAAGAAAGGAAGAACGATATGGCATCTATTATCAAGCGAAAGAAAAACTATTCCGTTGTTTACAACTATGTGGACGAAAACGGAGAAACCAAACAGAAGTGGGAAACCTGGCATACCCACAAAGAGGCCTTAAAGCGCAAGGCGGAAATCGAAAATCAGCAGCACACGGGAACTTTTCTACCGCCAAGCAATCAGACGATTACCGAGTTCCTTTATGACTTCGTATCTCTTTACGGAGAAAAGAAATGGGGCGTGTCTATGTATGACAGCCAAACGGCGCTGATTGCCAACTATATCAATCCGATTATCGGTGATATGGAGGTACAGGCGGTTACTCCCCGTGCGGTTGACGGTTATATCCAGACCTTGCAGAAAACCAAGTCAGTGTCTACCAAGACCCGAAAGGCAGTTACCACTTATGTCAGTGACAAGACCATTGAAAAGATCATCAAGCTCCTGCGGTGTGCGTTTAAGCAGGCGGTACGCTGGGAAATCATTGCAAGAAATCCCTTTGACAATGTGATCCTCCCGAAAACGGAGTATGCGAAACGGGATATCTGGACAGCGGATATGATCCGCCTTGCCCTGGACAAATGCACGGACAGCAAGCTCTATGTAGCAATGAACCTGTCTTTTGCCTGCTCTCTGCGTATGGGTGAAATCCTGGGACTGACCTGGGAGAACGTCCATATTTCCGATGAAGATATTGCGGCGGATAATGCCTATGTCTACATCGACAAGGAGCTGACGAGGGCTTCCAAACGGGCGATTGAAACGCTGGGTGAGAAGGATATCTATTACATCTTCACTCCGCTCATGCCGAACACCAGTACAAGAATTATTCTGAAAAAGCCGAAAACCGATTCCAGTATCCGTAAGGTGTGGCTGCCGAAAACGCTGGCCTACATTCTGCGGGAATGGAAGAAGTCCCAGGACGAGCTGAAAGGCTTCCTGGGCGAAGAGTATCAGGACTTCGATCTGGTCGTGGCACTTCCCAATGGACGCCCCTGTGAGGATCGGATCATCCTCAAAGAGTTTGCAAAGCTCCGTGAGGACGCAGGGCTGCCGAAGGTGGTCTTTCATTCTCTCCGTCATTCCAGTACCACCTACAAGCTAAAACTGAACCACGGCGATCTGAAAGCTACCCAGGGCGATACGGGCCATGCCGAGATCGACATGATAACCAGTATCTATGCTCACATTCTGGACGAGGATAGAAAGGTCAATGCTCAGAAATTCGAGACTGCCTTCTATGCCAAGCCTGATCTCCGCAATGTCCGTCCGCCGGAGGAACCGGCAAAATCGGAACCTGCGACCCTGGACCTTGAAAGCCTTGTGGAGCAGCTTCAGAAGTCGCCGGAGCTGGCGAGTGCGCTCGCAGCCCTGATAGCGGCGCAAGCCCCGGCAAAGTGATCCGAAAAATCGAATTAGCAAAACGCAGAATTTTCTTAGCAAATTTCTGAAAAGCGTTCGAGTCCAATTAGCAAATATACATCATGCGGCGTATAAAAATCTCCCGGTAACGGAAGTGAAATTACCGGGAGAAGGAGGAACAAAAAAACGCTGCAAACCCCGAAAAAAGGCTTGCAGCGGTGCTTTCTGGCGTCCCAGAGAGGATTTGAACCTCCGACCCCACGCTTAGGAGGCGTGTGCTCTATCCAACTGAGCTACTGAGACATTTATAAGTTTTATGCAATTTTCAAGGCTCGAAGGAATCGAACCATCTGCCGCTTAGGAGGCGAACCCTCTATCCTACTGAGGTACTGAGACATTTTCATAAATCTATTCAATTTTATCTAGTTATCATGTCAAAAGGCGATTGCTCCACCTGACCCTTAGGAGGCACTTGTTATATCCATTTAACTAAGGGAACATTTTTATTTTCAACATCTCTCATTCTACCACGAATGAGAGATGTTGTGAAGTGTTTTTAAAAATTGATTTTTCCTTGAAGCCAGATATTTCCTTTGAATCGTCTTCCAACTTCCGGAACTCCCATAACTTCTTTTTCAGGAATACACACATCAAATTGTAATTCATTCACATCCAATGTCATTATGTAGAGCGTTTCCTGCGTTACTTTGTTCTGTGTTTTGCGCAAGTCTATGATTTCTCCCAAAATCGAATACTCGTCGCATTCCACACCATACGGCATGAAATATGTCTCTACAATCGTAAAAATATCTTCTGTAATCAATCGCTTTGATACTTTAGAATAGGTGTCAATGTCATCCAAAGTGAGACTTTCCATTGCCTCCTGATCGCCATTTCTAGCTGCGCTCAAAAGCATCATGCGATTGCGCTCCTCTTCTTTTCTTGTCTTTTCCAAATGTTCATCTTTTGAAATCGGGAAAAGAATCATTCCGGAAGAGCCAAGTCCGGATAGCGTCACGGATGTTGTTCTCTTTGCAAGTCCGCCAAGCTGCTTTTCTTTCATATACTCAATTGCATTTTGTATATGGAAAATAATACTTGCTCCCACTTTTACATCCTCGCAGATTCCGACATACATCTCTTTTTCAATGCGTCGCTCCACAAGCACATCCGCATAAGTTGTAATTCCTGTGCCTTCAAAATATGGCACATAATATTCCCTCTCGAAAATTTTATCCTGATCCATCTCTCCGTACACAGAAATCCCTACACTGTCACCATATTGTTTTTTTAACTCATAAAATTCTGATGTTTCATCCAAAGATACTGCCTGTTGCGAATCAAATTCGTCTGCAGTCTGCCTGAGTATCTCTCGAATCTCCTGCTTTTTCTTTAATTCTGTAAAACCGATTGCTTTTAAATACTTATGCACGTTTTTACCTTTCTATTATCTAATCTCTGTTTTTCCACCCATGTATGGCTGTAATGCAGCTGGAATCTTTACAGAACCATCTTCCTGTAAATTATTTTCCAAAAATGCAATCAACATTCTCGGTGGAGCAACTACTGTATTATTAAGTGTATGAGCAAAATACTTGCCATCTTTCCCTTTTACACGAATATTTAATCTTCTTGCCTGTGCATCTCCAAGATTTGAGCAGCTTCCTACTTCAAAATATTTTTGCTGTCTTGGTGACCATGCTTCTACATCGACAGATTTCACTTTTAAATCTGCCAAATCTCCTGAACAGCACTCTAAAGTACGAACTGGAATATCTAATGAACGGAACAGATCAACTGTATTCTGCCACATTTTATCATACCATTCCATGCTCTCTTCTGGTTTACACACAACGATCATTTCTTGTTTTTCGAACTGGTGAATACGATATACACCACGTTCTTCAATACCATGAGCACCTTTTTCTTTACGGAAACATGGTGAATATGATGTCAATGTTTTAGGAAGAGTCTCTTCTTCCAACATTGTATCAATAAATTTACCAATCATAGAATGTTCACTTGTTCCAATCAGATACAAATCTTCTCCTTCAATTTTATACATCATGGAATCCATTTCTGCAAAGCTCATAACGCCTGTAACAACGTTACTTCTGATCATATATGGAGGAATACAGTACGTAAATCCTCTGTCAATCATGAAATCACGTGCGTAAGAAATCACTGCTGAATGCAATCTTGCGATATCTCCCATTAAATAGTAGAAACCGTTTCCAGCTACTTTTCCAGCTGCTTCAAGATCAATACCATTAAATTTTTCCATAATTTCTGTATGATATGGGATTTCAAAATCCGGAACAACCGGTTCTCCATATTTCTGCAATTCCACATTTTCGCTGTCATCTTTTCCGATTGGAACAGACGGATCAATAATATTTGGAATTGTCATCATAATTGTTTTGATCTTTTCTTCCACTTCTTTTTCTTCTACAGAAAGCTGTTCAATCTTTTGTCCATCTTCAGCAATACGCTTTTTGACTTCTTCTGCTTCTTCTTTTTTCCCCTGAGCCATCAACGCACCAATTTGTTTTGACACCTTGTTTTTTTCTGCTCTCAGCGCTTCTACTTCCTGTTTAATTTCTCTGTTTCTCAAATCCAGTTCAATCACTTCATCTACAAGTGGTAATTTACTGTCCTGAAATTTATTCTTGATATTTTGTTTTACAATTTCCGGGTTTGCTCTTAAAAATTTGATATCTAACATGGTCTTTCTCCTCTACTCTCTACTTTTTGATATTTTTTAAATCAAGTCCAAATGTTTCCTGATACATCGCTTTTTCTAATGATTCTGCTTCTTCTTCTGACAGTTCGATATAACTTTGTCCATTTACAATCTCTTTTACATAATTGTAACAGCCATCTCTGCTATGCATAGAATTTAAAATAAATCCACTGTCTTTTCCATCAAGTAATGCGATTGCAAAACTTAATTTTCCACCCATTTCATTAAAAGCATCATATTTTACAATTCCAACTTTTTGATAATTAGCTCTGACGTTTTTGTTCAGTTCTCGAATATCTTTACGATTTTTTTGAACCGTATCCACCATATTATCCAATTCACTAAATTTTTCAAAAATACTATCTTCTAAAGTTTTACCATTCTTTCCACGCATAAACGTTGTATAACTGGCTTTTAAACGATTGTATTTCATATTGGTGCGGATTGCAATAAAAAACAATATAATTATTAAAACAAACATTGCAATCAAGATAATACCTGGATCAATTCCTATTGTTTCCAACAACTTACTTTCCATATTACAAGTTTCCTCTTTTACCCTTATGAATTATTTGTAACAGTCATAATGAGCTCGAATATACGTTCGAGTTCCTCGTCTGAGTAATATTCAATCTCAATTTTTCCTTTTCCCTTTTTTTTGGGATTTACATGAACCTTCGTTCCCATGACTGTTTTCATTTTCTCTTCTAAATCTTTATAAATAAAATCATTTTCAACGATTTTTTTTTCTTTTTCTTTCTTTGGATTTTTTAGTTCTTTAATGAGTTTTTCTGTCTCTCGTACGCTTAATTTTTCATCGAAAATTTTATTTGCAAGATTATATTGTTCTTCATGGTTTTCAATTGCAAGCAAGGTTCTCGCATGTCCTGTGGAAATCATATCATCTACAATCATCTGTTGAACTCTTTCATCCAATTTTAGTAACCGCATAGAATTGGTAACTGTTGTTCTGCTTTTTGAAACACGCTCTGCCACTTCATCTTGTTTGAGTGAAAACTCTGTCAAAAGTCGCTTAAATGCCATTGCCTCTTCAATTGGATTCAGATTTTCTCTCTGTATATTTTCAATCAAAGCAATCTCAACTGCTTCTCTTTTCGTATATTCTTTAATAATTACCGGAATTTCTTTTATTCCAGCCATTTTTGCGGCTCTCCATCTTCTTTCGCCTGCAATAATTTCATAATAGTCATTTCTTTTTTGAACAATTAGAGGTTGTAAGACTCCAAATTGTTTGATGGAATCAGCAAGTTCCAATAATGAATCTTCTTCAAAATGTCTTCTTGGCTGCTCATGGTTTGGCTCTACTTTATTAATATTAACAAGCTGTTCGCCTTCTTTTTTTTCTTCTACTTCCGGCTTTTTCTTTTCAGTTGTTTTTACAGTCTTATGATCCGGAATCAGACTATCCAGCCCTTTTCCCAATCCTCCACGCTTTACTGCCATTATTTTTCTCCTTTATTAATTACCTCTTCTGCCAACAACATATAACTTTCTGCACCTGAGGATTTTGGATCGTATAGATTAATTGGTAATCCATGACTCGGTGCTTCAGCAAGACGAATATTTCTAGGGATAATTGTTTTATAAATTGTCTGTTGCAAATTATCTTTTACGTTTTCAACTACCTGTAATGATAAATTAGTTCTGGCATCATACATTGTAAATACAACACCTTCTATTTTTAATTCTGGATTTAAACGTTCCTTTACCAAATCAATTGTATGTATTAATTGACTTAATCCTTCTAATGCATAATATTCACATTGAATAGGCACCAGTACACTATCAGCAGTAGTCATTGCATTAATCGTGAGCATACTTAATGAAGGTGGACAATCAATTACTATAAAATCATAATTTTTTTTGACTTTATCCACTTCTTTTCGAATAATAAATTCTTTTTCTTCTACTCCTATTAATTCAATCTCTGCAGCTGATAAATTTATATTTGTTGGCAACACATCAAGGTTTTCCAAAGCATCTTTACAAATAACCTTCTCAATACCAACTTGTCCAAGAATTAATTCATAAACAGTATATTCGACCTCATTTTTATCAATTCCCAGACCACTCGTCATATTTCCTTGTGGATCCATATCTATAGCTAATACTTTTTTCCCTAATGATGCCAAACATGAGGATAAATTGATTGCAGTTGTTGTCTTACCTACACCACCCTTTTGATTGGCTACAGCTATTATTCTTCCCATTTTTTCAGCTACCCCTTTCTGTCCTCAGATAATTATACCACCTTTTTAAATTATAATCTACACAAAATGTTTCACGTGAAACAAAAAATATTGTAGTTACTTTATACTGTACTGGACTAAAAATGTTTCACGTGAAACATTTACTCCATTGTTGTATTGATTTCCTTTGTGTAGTATAATAAAAGAAAAGTATTTATAAGAAAGGCAGGTGCTTTATGAACTGGAAAAAGAAACTCGCAACTTATGCTTCTTTAACTGTTTTGGCAACCTTTATCATCCACATTATCAATAAACTTATTTATTTTATGTCCACTATTGATAATTTGCTCGGCAGAAAAGAAGGTCTTTATTATGAATGGAGATTTGGAAAAATTTTCTATACAAAAGAGGGCACTGGCAAACCAATTTTATTAATTCACGATCTTTCAGCGTGCAGTTCAGAATACGAATGGAATCGAATTGTTTCTGATCTTTCTAAGAAAAATACTGTGTATACATTAGACCTGTTAGGATGTGGAAAATCTGATAAACCCAATTTCACCTACACAAACTTTTTATATGTGCAATTAGTCACGGACTTTATTAACAATGTTATTGGTGAAAAGGCAGATGTCATTGTTACTGGAAACTCTTGTTCTTTTGTATTAATGGCTTGCCATAACAATGATGAAATAATAGATAGAATACTATTGATTAATCCTCCTAGTATTTCCTCTATATCAAAAGTTCCTACAAAACGAACAAAAATGTTAAAATTTATTATTAACATTCCTTTTATTGGAACTCTTCTGTTTAATCTTCTGCATAGTAAAGATAGTATTGAACAAACTTTTATGACCGAATATTTCTACAATCCTCAATTTGTTGATGATGAAATAGTTAAGACTTACTGTGAATCAGCTCAGATTTCGAAAACGCAATCTAAATATTTATTTGCAAGTATTAAGGGAAAATATACAACTGCAAATATTACAGAATGTCTAACTCATATTGATAATAGTATTTTTATTTTAGTTGGGAGTGGAAACCCTACTTACAAAGAATATGCGCAACAATATCAGTCTTATACTCCCGCAATTGAAGTGCAAACGATTAAAAAAGCAAAATATTTGCCACAATTAGAGGTACCAGAAAAAGTCCTCGAACAGATAAAAATTCTATTTGAATTATAATTATTCATAAAAAATCAGCATATCATCTAAGATGATATGCTGATTTTTTATGCTATTGGCTCCTTTGCAGGTAATCCTGCTTTTCTCGGATATTTTTTTGGTGTGTTTTGATATTTTTTTATCTTTACAAAAGAACGACCAATTTCAGTTCCCGGAAGTTGAAACTTCACCACATCCTCAATTTTTCCACCAAGCACATGCACTGCTTTCTTTGCCCCAGTCACCTCTTCCTCAATTTCTCCAGACTTGTAGGGGATAAACATTCCATCAGTGTGGATATATGGCATGCAATACTCAGAAAGTGTGGATAAGTTTGCCACTGCTCTTGATACACAAAGATCAAATTGTTCCCGATACTCTCCCTGTTTTGCAAAATCTTCTGCTCTTCCGTGAATTGTTTCTATGTCAATCAATTCAAGTTCCTCAATTACTGTATTCAAAAATTTAATTCTTTTATTTAATGAGTCCAATAATACTACTTTCAGATGAGGAAATGCAATCTTTAACGGAATTCCCGGAAAACCAGCTCCCGTTCCAATATCAATTAAGTTATCCACACAATTCATGTCAATCGCCTTTGTTATCGACAAGCTATCCACAAAATGTTTTTCATTTACCTCTTCATATTCGGTAATACCAGTCAGATTCATGACCTTATTCCATTCCACCAAGAGTTCATAAAAAGAATCAAATTGACGTTTCTGCTCATCATTTAATACAATGCCAAGCTCTTTTAACTTATTCTCAAATATCTGACTCATTCACAACTACCTCGTTTCATTCTTTCCACTCAAATATACTAACAATACAGAAATATCTGCAGGTGATACTCCTGAAATTCTAGATGCCTGCCCGATGGACAAAGGACGATACTGCTTCAATTTTTGCACTGCCTCGATACGAAGACTCTTAATCACATCATAGTCAATATCTTCTGGAATTCTTTTCTTTTCCAACTTTTTAAACTGCTCTACTTGCTTTTGCTGTCTCTTAATATATCCATCATATTTAATATTGATATTTACTTGCTCTACAACTTCCTGACACAATTTATCTACATTTTCAGGATATTTTTCCGCACATTTTTGTACGATATTTCTTCTCTTATCAATCGGCTCTAATACTTCATAAGAAAGTTCTGGTCTGCGAATCAATTCTGCAAGTGTTGTTCCTGAGTTCAAAGGTGTACTTCCATATTTCACAAGTAAATCCTGTACTTCCTGTGCTGCACCGATATTTGTATGTTCTAATCGTTCTACCTCAGATACAATAATTCTTTCTTTTTCCAAAAGATACTCGTAACGCTCATCTGAAATCAATCCGATCTCATGTCCAATCTTTGTCAAACGCTGGTCTGCATTATCCTGACGGAGCAACAGACGATATTCCGCACGGGACGTCATCATACGGTAAGGCTCATGGCTCTCTTTTGTAACCAAATCATCAATCAAAACGCCGATATAAGCCTGCGAACGATCCAAGACGATCTGTTCCCTGCCTAAGATCTTTAAAGCCGCATTTATCCCCGCTACAAGCCCTTGTGCGGCAGCTTCCTCATATCCGGAACTTCCATTGAATTGTCCCCCACTGTACAAACCTCCAACATTCTTAAACTCTAATGTTGGATAAAGCTGTCTGGCATCGATACAGTCGTACTCAATCGCATATGCGTTTCTCACGATTTTTGCATGTTCAAGCCCCGGTACACTGCGGTACATAGCATACTGCACATCCTCCGGCAGCGAACTTGACATTCCTCCCACATACATCTCATTTGTATCCAAGCCTTCCGGCTCAATAAATACCTGATGCTTATTTTTATCCGCAAATTTCACTACCTTATCTTCAATAGATGGACAATATCTCGGTCCGGTTCCTTCTATCATACCTGAAAATAATGGAGAACGGTCTAAATTTGCCCGAATGATCTCATGTGTCTTTTCGTTTGTGTAAGTCAGCCAACAAGATGCCTGCTCAATCTGAACATCTTCCGGATTTGTCGTAAATGAAAACGGAACGACTCTCTCATCACCGAATTGTTCCTCCATCTTTGAAAAATCAATGGAATTTTTATCAATTCTTGCCGGTGTTCCTGTTTTAAAGCGATACATCTCGATTCCGAGTTTTTTCAAGGAATCTGTCAGATAAGTCGCTGCCTGAAGTCCGTTTGGTCCTGTCTCCTGACTGATTTCTCCATAAATACATCTCGCTTTCAAATACGTTCCTGTACACAAAATAACAGCTTTACATTTATAAACTGCTCCGGAGTAGGTCTGCACTCCCTCAATTTTTCCGTCTTTTGCAAGAATGTCTGTCACTTCCGCCTGTTTGATTTCAAGATTTTCCTGATTTTCCAAAACCATGCGCATCGTCTTGCTGTAATTTGCTTTATCTGCCTGTGCTCTCAACGAATGTACTGCCGGCCCCTTTGACTTATTTAACATTTTTGACTGGATAAATGTCTGATCGATTACTTTCCCCATCTCACCGCCGAGTGCGTCTACTTCCTTTACCAAATGTCCTTTCGAGCTTCCTCCGATATTTGGATTACAAGGCATCAAAGCAATACTATCCACACTCACTGTAAAAATAATTGTTTTTATCCCCAGTCGTGCACAGGCAAGCGCCGCTTCACAGCCTGCATGCCCTGCTCCGACTACAACTACATCATATTCATCTTTATTTTCCCATACAGAATTTACTGAATATTTCATTTACCAAATCTTCTCCTATCGTCTCGCCGGTAATGCTTCCAAGAGATTCGTACGCATCCAACAAATCAATGGAATAAAAATCCTCCGGCATATTATTTTCTATACTCATATTTACTTTTTCCAAACTGTCATAAGCATCCTGAATTGCCGCCTTATGACGAATATTTGTAATATAAACCTCATCATTAAAAGAAATATCTCCATGGAAAAACATATCCTTTAATGTCTGTTCCAACTCTTTGATTCCACTCTCTTCTTTTGCAGATATCTCAATCATCGGCTTTTCAATATATGATTTTAACATATCTTTTGATACAACAGTAGCAAGATCTGATTTATTTAATAAAATCACTGCCTTTTTATCCTGAATCATCTGAATGATCTCCATATCATTCTCATCCAGATTTCTAGATGCATCTACAACATAAATAATTAAATCAGCCTCATTCGCATGCTCTTTTGCTTTGTCCACACCGATTTTTTCCACTATATCCTCTGTATTGCGGATCCCTGCGGTATCCATGATATTCAGACTGATTCCCTGAAGCTGAATGGATTCCTCCAAAACATCTCTCGTTGTCCCTTCAATATCTGTCACAATCGCACGGTCTTCACCGACCAATACATTTAAAAGCGAGGACTTTCCTGCATTTGGTTTTCCGACAATAACCGTCTTAATCCCTTCTTTGATAATACGTCCATTGTCAGAACTTATCAACAATGCCTTCAGTTCTTCCAGTAGTTTATCCACAACCACCTTCAGTTCTCCACCATATCCATCCACACTGATATGCTCCGGATCATCTAAGGCAGTCTCAATAAATGCAGTGTGATACAAAATTTCCTCTCTTATTTTCTTTATCTTCTGATGAACCGTTCCTTTTAACTGGCTCACAGAACTCTTCAGTGCATACTCACTTTTGGAATGAATGACATCGATGACCGCCTCTGCCTGAGACAAATCCATTCTCCCATTCAAAAATGCACGCTTTGTAAATTCACCGGGCTCGGCAGGTCTCGCTCCATATTTGATCACAGTTTCCAAAATGCGTTTCATCACATAAACACCGCCATGACAATTGATCTCCACCGTATCTTCACCTGTAAAGCTATGTGGTCCCCGCATGATCATCACAAGCACTTCATCAATTGTCTCTTCACCATCTACAATATATCCATAATGTATTGTGTAACCTTTTTCTTCCTGAAAATATTTTTCTTTTTTTCCTTTATAAATCTTCTGGATAATTTCAAATGCTTCATCACCACTCATTCTGACAATTCCGATTCCTGAATTCGTCATAGCTGTCGCAATTGCTGCAATTGTATCTGTTTTCATACTTTTTCCTCCAAGTGTAACTAAGGACGGGGATGATATGATATCACCCCCGTCCCCAATTCACATTTATTTTCTTGCCAATGTCACTACTACTCTTCTATAAGGTTCTTCACCTTCACTGTGTGTAGACACATATTTATCCGCTTGAAGTGCTGAATGAATAATTCTTCTTTCATAAGGATTCATAGGCTCTAATGAAACAGGTTTCTTTGTTCTCTTTACTTTGTAAGCAATGTTTTTTGCAAGATTTTCTAATGTCTCTTTTCTTCTCTGACGATAATTTTCTGTATCTAGTTTGACACGCACATAACCATCCTGCATTTTATTCGCTACACGGTTTGTCAAATACTGAAGAGAATCTAAAGTCTGTCCACGTTTTCCGATGAGAATTCCCATATGCTCGCCCTGCATCTCGATACACAAAGCGCCATCCTGATCAATACTTGAAGTAATCTCAACTTCCATTCCCATTGTTTTTAAGACATCATGCAAGAATTTTTCACAAGCTTCTTTTGTACTTTCCTGTACTTCAGAAAGTTTTTCTTCTCTTCTCACAGGCTCTTTCACATGTTTTTTCTTAACATGCACTTCTTTTTTTACTTCTCTGTGTGATTCCACAGTTTCTCTTGCCTTTTCAATTTGTTGTTCCAACGAAGGTTTTACTTCTTCAACTTCTTCTCTTACTTCCTCAACAGGCTCTTCAACAACTTTTTTCCAAGCTCTGATCACAGCCTGTTTACTTCCGATTCCTAAAAAACCGGTACTTCCCTTTTCGATTACCTCATATTCTAGTTCACTGCTTGTAACTCCAAGCTGAATACTTGCCTCTGTAATTGCATCACTTACATTTTTTGCTGATACTCTAATCTCATTCATCTTAAACCCTCCTTGACATTCTCATCTTTCTAAAAATAAGAATTTTGGTTTAGCCTATTTTTTGTTTTTATTAAAATCACTTACCATATTTGCTTTCGATGCCAAACTTCCTGGTTTTGCATTTTGCTTATAAGAATCAATATTATTGCTGCTTGTTGTTTTTCTCTTCTGATCATCAATGTTCTTCACATTTTTATGTGCCATCGCATTGATCTCTTTTCCGGAAACTGCATCTTTTTTCTCACGCTTCTTCGCAGCTTTTTTAATATTCTCTTCAATCAGCTCATCCATTGACTTCTTGCTTAAGAATTTATTGATTACAAGCTGCTGAATCGTTCTTACTACCGCACTGGCAATCCAGTAGATACCAAGACCTGCCGGCATTGAGAAACACATAAACACAGAAATCAACGGCATAACATTCATCATTGTCTTCATCTGCGCTGCCATCGGGTTATCATCATCATTTCCTGTTGATGTCGCCTGCTGCATCAGTTTTGCACTGATCCACTGTGAAAGTCCGGATAATACCGGAATTGCAAGCGCAACGATGATCAGACCGATAGAAAAGTTCTTTGTTGCTGTCATGAACATAGATCCCGGTGTCTCTGCAATATTGATTCCAAGAAATGTATTCAAATGTGTTAAACTGTTTTTTGTAGAATCAATTAAATTTGTCAAGTCCGGAAATTTATCTGCAAGTGTATCCCAGGTTCCCGGTCTGAATTTGTATAATACGTCAACGAGTGTATTTGCTTTGCTATAATCATATGTTTCAGGATTGATCATGATCGGACTTGCTTTTCCGATTCCTTCCATGATTTTCTGGTAACCGTCTGTCGCCATAATCTGGTTAACCAAAGGCATGTATGCATCTTTAATACTTGTTACATATGCTGGAATATTTTGAATAACCGGCCATAATGCAAACAAAATAGGGAACTGAATCAGTGAACCAAGACACCCGCCAGTCGGCGATGTTCCATATTTTTCATAAACCAGCTTTGTCTCTTCCTGCATCTTCATCATAGATGCCTGATCTTTTTTATTTTTATATTTTTTCTGAATTTTCTGAATCTCCGGATTCATAACAGCCGACATTCTTGAAAATTTCTGCTGCTTAATCGTCATCGGAATCATCAATGTATAGACAATGACTGTAAATATAATGATACTAAGACCAATATTCTCAATACCAATATAACTCAACGCATTGAAAATTCCATTCATGATAAATCCGAGCAGTTTTGCAATACTTCCAATAATAAAAGTATTAGACTGCGTCAATACAATACCCATATTTTTCTCCTCCAAATGTTATTCTTAAGGCACCGGATCATATCCGCCTTTTGAAAATGGATTACAACGTAAAATTCTCCACACTGTAAGCAGTCCACCCTTTAATGCGCCGTATTTTTCAATTGCTTCCAGTCCATACTGGGAACAAGTCGGAAAATATTTGCAGCAACTTGCTGTTTTCAGTCCGGATAAATATTTTCTATAAAACTTAATGAGTCCTATAAATATTCTTTTCAATTTTTACATCTCCAAATGTGAATCTATAATATTATGAAGTTTTCCCAAATGAATCAGTGCACTCTCTATCTCTTTATATGTTCTACCTTTTGCACCTGCTCTCGCAATAATAACAATATCCAATCCATTCTGGAATTTATCTTCTTGTAGTCTATAACTCTCTCTGATCAATCTTGTCAGCCTGTGTCTTACCACACTATTGCCAACCTTTTTACTCACTGAAATGCCCAAGCGATTTCTTTCACTCTGATTCTGATAAATATACATCACCAGATACTTATTAGCATAAGACTGTCCTTTTCTATAAACAATCTGAAAGTCTTTATTTTTTTTCAATGATTCGGAAAAATGCATTCTTCTCTCTCCACTTTTTACATAGAAGAAAAGGCCACATATATGCGGCCTACGCTGATAACTGTTTTCTTCCTTTTGCTCTTCTAGCTGCTAAAACTTTTCTTCCACCAGCTGTGCTCATTCTTGCTCTAAATCCATGAACTTTTGATCTAGATCTCTTTTTTGGTTGGAATGTCATTTTCATTGATATCCACCTCCTTGACTCAAACCTATATATAATTAATATAAGTACATATTTTTTTAGACATCGCACTTAATTATAGTCAATAAATCCCTCTACGTCAAGGGATTCTGGATATTTTTTTGAACTTAATACACATCTTAATTTTCTCACTCTTTCATCCCCAAAGTTTTCCACAAGTTTTCCACATTTTGTGGATAACTTGTGGATTTCCTGTGGATAAGCTGTTAATTTAAAATTTATTTTTCTGCTTTTCAACGATTTTTCCTTATTTTTCGCTGTTTAAAAAGTTTTCCACATGGATTAATCATTGCTTATCTACTTATTTTGATGTAGAATAGTGTAGAGATATACTCTGGAGTAGGTATACCTTAAATGTAAAGATTAGGAGTTAACGGAATGAATATTGTAGCGGAAAAATGGGATGAGATTATCCACAAATTGAAGATCGAATATGGACTTTCTAACGTTTCTTTCCGGACCTGGATTGAACCCTTGGAAGTTTACAATGTATCAGATTCTACGGTTTATATTCTTGTGCCTTTAAAGTCAAGTGTGGATTATATTAATCAAAAATATCTTCTGCCTTTTCAAGTCTGTATTGCAGAGATAACCGGACAGGAATTTGAAGTAAAATTTATTACAGTTGATGATTCTCAGAATATTAATGTAAAGAATCAAGATGACACTTATAAAAAGAATGCAACTCAAAACAGTATTTTTGAGCAGGCGAACCTTAATCCAAAATATACTTTTGATACATTTGTAGTTGGTGGAAACAATAATTTTGCCCACGCTGCTTCTTTAGCTGTATCAGAATCTCCGGGAGAGATTTATAATCCTCTCTTTTTATATGGAGGTGTTGGACTTGGGAAGACCCATCTGATGCATTCTATTGCACATTTTATATTAGAAAAAGATCCGACGAAAAAAGTTTTATATGTCACAAGTGAAACTTTTACAAATGAATTGATCGAAGCATTAAAAAGTGGTAAAACAAGCGGCGGCAACGAGCTTGCGATGACTGCTTTTCGTGAAAAATACCGTAATATCGACGTTTTGCTGATCGATGACGTTCAATTTATTATCGGAAAAGAAAGTACACAGGAAGAATTTTTCCATACCTTTAATCATTTACATGTATCAGGTAAACAGATTATTATCTCAAGCGATAAGCCTCCGAAAGATATTGAGACTTTAGAAGCAAGACTTCGAACGCGTTTCGAGTGGGGATTAATTGCCGATATTTCTTCACCTGATTATGAGACAAGGATGGCAATTCTTCGCAAAAAAGAAGAATTAGACGGACTTCAGAAATATCATATCTCGAATGAAGTTATGCAGTATATTGCTACCAATGTAAAATCGAACATTCGTGAGCTGGAGGGTTCACTGAATAAATTGATTGCACTTCATAAATTAAAAAATGAAGAGATTAATATTATGCTCGCCGCCGAGGCGTTAAAAGATATTGTATCACCGAACAAAAACAGACAGATCACTCCGGAACTAATATTAGAAGTTGTTTCCGAGCATTTTTCTGTCTCTATTGCGGACTTAAAAAGTGGAAAACGTAATGCGAACATTGCAAACTCAAGGCAGATTGCAATGTATTTGTGTCGTACAATGACAGATACTCCTTTAAAATCAATTGGAATTATGCTCGGAGGGCGTGACCATTCTACCGTCAGCCATGGAGTAGATAAAGTTACCGAAGATATTAAGACCAATGAAGCATTAAACAATACAATTGAGATTATTAAAAAGAAAATTAACCCAGTTTAAGATTTGTTTATAAGTCGTATAAAGAACGTGAATAAACTGTTGATAACTTGTTTACAAGATGTGGATAAAAAAATAGCCGATTTTTCGCAAAAAGTTGTCCATCTCTTGTCAACGTAAACTTTTTTATTTATCAACACAGTTTTCCTGTCCTTAAATTCCGTTAAAATCGGGGTTTTCTAGGGTTATACACATATCCACAGCCCCTAAGACGGATACGGCGGATAACTTTTAATAAATATATACACAAAGCAACCCGAAAGGAGTTATACACATGAAAATCATTTGTACAAAATCAAACCTTGCAAAAGGAGTTAACATTGTATCGAAAGCAGTTCCTTCTAAAACAACAATGCCTATCCTTGAATGTATTCTTATAGATGCAACAACAGATATTATTAAGTTAACAGCTAATGATATGGAATTAGGAATCGAGACTATTATTGAAGGAGACATTATTCAAAAAGGAGTTATTGCTATAGATGCAAAGATTTTTTCAGAAATTGTCAGAAAACTTCCTGATAATGAGATTACAATCGAATCAGACAGCAATCTTCAGACAATGATTACGTGCGAAAAAGCAAAATTTAGTATTTCTGCAAAATCCGGAGAAGATTTTTCCTATCTTCCATATATTGAAAAAGCAGAATCTATCACTTTATCACAATTTACATTGAAAGAGTTGATTCGTCAGACAATTTTCTCAATTGCAGATAACGATAGCAACAAATTAATGACTGGTGAATTGTTTGAAATTGATGAGAATATTCTGAAAGTAGTATCGCTTGACGGACACCGAATTTCGATCAGGAAGACGGAATTGACAAAAAAATATCAATCGAGAAAAGTTGTCGTTCCCGGAAAGACATTGATGGAAGTTAGTAAAATTTTGTCAGGTGAAGCAGACAGTACAGTATGTCTGTCATTCACGGACAACCACGTTGTATTCGAATTTGATAACACAGTTGTTGTGTCGCGTTTGATTGAAGGAGAATATTTCCGTATCGATCAGATGTTATCCAGCGACTATGAAACAAAGGTTAAAATCAATAAAAAAGAACTTCTGAGTTGTATCGACAGAGCAACGCTTCTGGTAAAAGAAGGAGATAAAAAACCAATCATTATCAATATTATGGACGAGGTTATGGAATTGAGAATCAAATCCCAGCTAGGATCCATGAACGAAGAGATTATGATTTCCAAAGAAGGAAAAGATCTCTTGATCGGATTTAATCCGAAATTCTTAATTGATGCACTTCGTGTGATCGAGGATGAGGAAGTTACAATTTATCTTATGAATGCGAAAGCACCATGCTTTATCAGAGATGAGAAGGAAAGCTATGTGTATTTGATTTTGCCGGTTAACTTTAATGCAGGAGTTTAAGAAATGGAAATTATAAAATTAAGAGAAGAATTTATTAAACTTGGTCAGGCTTTGAAAGCGGCAGGACTTGTAGAATCCGGAGTGGAAGCAAAAGAAGTGATTCAGGACGGTCTTGTTAAAGTCAATGGAGAAGTCGACACAAGAAGAGGAAAGAAACTTTATGATGGCGACATCGTATCTTTTGATGGAACAGATATAAAGATTGAAAAATAGAACATGAATAGTTGGTGTAAGGATGATAGTAAAGTCTTTAAAATTGAAAAATTTTAGAAATTATAATTTGTTAAACATAGAGTTTGATGCAGCTACCAATATTTTTTGTGGGGATAATGCACAGGGAAAGACTAACATTCTCGAATCCATCTATTTGTCGGGGACGACAAAGTCTCATCGCGGAACGAAGGACCGTGATATGATACAGTTTGGACATGATGAAGCTCATATCGAGACTGTAGTAGAAAAAAATGGAATTCCGTTTCAGATTGACATGCATTTAAAGAAAAACAGTCCGAAGGGAATTGCAATTAACAAAATACCAATTCGCAAGGCAAGTGAATTGTTTGGAATTATCAATATCGTGTTTTTCTCGCCGGAGGATTTGAATATTATCAAAAATGGACCGGCGGAGAGAAGACGTTTTATTGATTTGGAACTTGCACAGCTTGATAAATTATATCTCAGCGACCTGTCGAACTATAATCGAATCATTAATCAGAGAAATAAATTGCTAAAAGATGTCTATAACAGGAATGATCTGCTTGAGACCCTTGAAATATGGGATCTTCAGCTTATTCAGTATGGAAACAAGATTATTGAGAGACGAAAACAGTTTATCGGGCAGGTGAATGAGATTATCTCAGAAGTGCACAAGAAACTGACCGGTGGAAGAGAAGAATTAAAGCTTTATTACGAACCGGGAATTGGAAATTTAGAATTTGAAAAGGCACTTTTGAAAAACAGAGAGCGGGATATTCGAATGAAAAGTACTTCCGTCGGACCTCACAGAGATGATATTTGTTTCATGACAAATGATTTGGATATACGTAAATTTGGTTCTCAGGGGCAGCAAAGGACGGCGGCGTTATCATTGAAATTATCAGAGATTGAACTTGTAAAAGAGATTATAAAAGATACGCCAATATTATTATTGGATGATGTTTTGTCTGAATTGGACAAACACAGGCAAAACTATTTATTAGATAGCATTCGCGATGTACAGACTCTAATCACGTGTACAGGATTAGACGATTTTGTGAATCATCGTTTTTCTATAAATAAAATTTTATATGTAAAACAAGGAGAAGTAAAGGTTCTGAACGAATCGAAAATATAGGAGGATTTATATGAGTGCAGAATATGGTGCAGATCAAATCCAGATACTAGAAGGATTAGAAGCAGTAAGAAAAAGACCGGGAATGTATATTGGGAGTACCTCGATTAGAGGACTTCATCATTTGGTGTATGAGATTGTAGATAACGCAGTAGATGAAGCATTGGCGGGATATTGTGATACGATTTTCGTATCGATTAACGAAGATAATTCCATTACAGTTATTGACAATGGGCGTGGTATTCCGGTAGGAATCAATCACAAAGCAGGACTTCCGGCGGTAGAGGTTGTATTTACGGTACTGCATGCCGGAGGAAAATTTGGCGGTGGCGGATATAAAGTATCCGGAGGACTTCACGGGGTTGGTGCGTCTGTTGTAAATGCACTCTCTGAATGGCTTGAAGTTGAGATTTACAACGAAGGAAAAGTCTATAAGCAGAGATATGAGAGAGGCAAAGTAGTCTATAAATTAAAGGTTATAGATGAATGTGATGCACAAAAGACAGGAACAAAGGTTACATTTCTTCCAGACAAAGAGATTTTTGAGGAGACAGTGTTTGATTATGACACGTTGAAACAGCGTTTCCGTGAGATGGCATTTTTGACAAAAAATCTGAAGATTGTCCTGAAAGATGAAAGACCGGAAGAGCCGATTGAGAAGACTTTCCACTACGAAGGCGGAATTAAAGAGTTTGTGCAGTATCTGAATAAAAGTAAGACACCTCTTTATGAGCAGATTATTTACTGTGAAGGTGAAAAAGACGGTGTCGCAGTAGAGGTTGCAATGCAGCACAATGACTCTTACAGCGATAACACATATGGATTTGTAAATAACATTACGACACCGGAAGGCGGTACACATGTCGTTGGATTCCGAAATGCTTTGACAAAGACGTTCAATGAATATGCGAGAAAAAATAAATTATTAAAAGATAACGAGCCAAATCTTTCCGGAGAAGATATCCGAGAAGGTCTGACAGCGATCATCAGTGTAAAGATTGAAGATCCGCAGTTTGAAGGACAGACAAAACAAAAATTAGGAAACAGTGAGGCGCGCGGTGCGGTTGACAATATTGTTAGTACGCAGTTAGAGATTTTCTTAGAGCAGAATCCAAATGTAGCAAAGATGACAGTGGAGAAGTCTGTCATGGCTCAAAGGGCAAGAGAGGCAGCCAGAAAAGCGAGAGATCTGACAAGAAGAAAATCTGCGTTAGAAGGAATGTCGCTTCCGGGAAAGCTTGCGGACTGTTCTGATAAGGATCCTGCAAACTGTGAAATTTACATTGTAGAGGGTGACTCTGCCGGTGGTTCTGCAAAGACGGCCAGGGACAGAGCAACACAGGCTATCCTGCCGCTTCGTGGAAAAATCCTGAATGTGGAGAAAGCCAGATTAGATAAGATTTATGCCAATGCAGAGATTAAGGCGATGATAACTGCATTTGGAACTGGAATACATGAGGATTTTGACATTTCAAAGCTTCGTTATCATAAGATCATCATCATGACAGATGCCGATGTCGATGGAGCTCATATCAGTACGTTATTATTGACATTCCTGTATCGTTTTATGCCGGAGCTGATCAAAGAAGGTTATGTGTATTTGGCACAGCCTCCACTTTATAAGCTTGAAAAGAACAAAAAAGTATGGTATGCGTATAGTGATGAAGAGTTGAATAAGATTCTTTTGGAAGTTGGAAGAGATGGAAATAACAAGATTCAGCGTTACAAAGGTCTTGGGGAGATGGATGCAGAGCAGCTTTGGGAGACAACTATGGATCCGGAACACAGAATTTTACTTCGTGTGACAATGGACGAGGAATCTACATCGGAGTTAGACCTTACATTTACAACTTTGATGGGAGACAAGGTAGAACCGAGACGAGAATTTATCGAAGAGAACGCAAAATATGTAAATAACCTGGACATTTAGAGATTGGAGAATGAAAAATGGAAGATAATATTTTTGACAAAGTGCATGACATTGATCTGAAAAAGACAATGGAAGAATCTTATATCGATTATGCGATGAGTGTTATCGCTTCCCGTGCCCTCCCGGATGTCCGGGACGGTTTGAAGCCGGTACAGAGAAGAATTTTATACTCAATGATTGAATTGAACAACGGTCCGGATAAGCCACATCGTAAATGTGCCCGTATCGTCGGTGATACGATGGGTAAATATCACCCGCATGGTGACAGCTCAATCTATGGTGCACTCGTAAATATGGCGCAGGAATGGTCTACAAGATATCCGCTTGTCGATGGACATGGAAACTTTGGTTCTGTAGATGGTGACGGCGCTGCGGCGATGCGTTATACAGAGGCTCGTCTGAGTAAGATTTCGATGGAACTGACGGCTGACATCAACAAGAATACAGTTGATTTTACACCGAACTTTGATGAGACGGAAAAAGAACCGTCTGTACTTCCGGCAAGATTTCCGAATCTGCTTGTGAACGGAACATCAGGTATTGCTGTAGGTATGGCGACAAACATTCCACCTCACAATCTGCATGAAGTAATCAGTGCGGTTGTAAAAATCATTGATGATCAGATTGATGAAAATGGTGAGACGACAATCGAAGATATTTTACAGATTATCAAAGGTCCTGACTTTCCGACCGGAGCAATGATTCTCGGAACACGCGGAATTGAGGAAGCATACCGCACCGGACGTGGAAAAATCAGAGTGCGTGCGGTGACAGATATTGAGCCAATGCAGAACGGAAAGAACCGTATTGTAGTGACAGAACTTCCGTACATGGTTAATAAAGCACGTCTGATTGAAAAGATTGCAGAGCTTGTAAGAGATAAAAAAATTGACGGTATCACAGATTTAAGCGACCAGTCAAACAGAGAAGGTATGAGAATCTGTATCGAACTGCGCCGTGACGTGAATGCAAATGTCATTTTAAATCAGTTATATAAACATACACAGCTTCAGGATACATTTGGTGTTATCATGCTTGCACTCGTAAACAATGAGCCGAAAGTCATGAATATTCTGGATATGCTGAATTATTATTTAAAGCATCAGGAAGAAGTTGTGACAAGAAGAACTCAGTACGAGTTAAATAAGGCAGAAGAGCGCGCCCATATTTTACAGGGGTTACTGATTGCCCTTGATAACATTGACGAAGTAATCCGCATTATCCGTGGTTCGAAAAATACACAGATTGCAAAAGAAGGCTTGATAGAAGCATTTGAACTTACTGAAGTACAGGCACAGGCGATTGTGGACATGAGACTTCGTGCTCTGACAGGTTTGGAACGTGAAAAGTTGGAGACGGAATATGCAGAGTTAATGAAACGAATTGGCGAATTGAAAGCAATTTTGGCAGATAGAAAACTGCTGTTAGGTGTGATCAAGGAAGAGATTTTAATCATTGACGGTAAATATAGTGATGAGAGAAGAACTTCAATCGGATTTGATGAATTTGATATTTCCATGGAAGATTTAATTCCAAGACAGGATGTTGTCATTACAATGACGAAACTTGGATATATCAAACGTATGACAGTAGATACATTTAAGAGCCAGAACCGTGGAGGAAAAGGAATCAAAGGAATGCAGACGATTGATGAAGACTATGTGGAAGAGTTGTTTATGACGTCGACGCATCACTATATCATGTTCTTTACGAATACAGGGCGTGTATACCGCTTAAAAGGATATGAGATTCCTGAGGCGAGCAGAACTGCAAGAGGAACTGCAATTATCAATCTGCTTCAGTTAATGCCGGATGAAAAGATTACAGCCATGATTCCAATTGATGAATATAAAGAAGGACAATATCTGTTCATGGCTACCAAGAAAGGTCTCGTGAAGAAAACACCGATTACAGACTATGCAAATGTAAGAAAGACAGGGCTTGCGGCAATCACACTTCGAGAAGAGGATGAGTTGATCGAAGTGAAATTCACAGATCAGGATCAGGATATTATTCTTGTCACAAAATATGGACAGTGTATCCGATTTAACGAAAAAGATGTCCGTGCAACCGGAAGAACTTCTATGGGAGTTCGTGGAATGAATCTTGCGGATCGCGATGAAGTAGTCGGAATGCAGCTTCATACACAGGGAACCCATTTGCTGATCGTATCTGAAAAAGGTATGGGTAAACGTACGGCAATGGAAGAATTCACATCGCAGAATCGTGGTGGAAAAGGTGTGAAATGCTATAAGATTACGGAAAAGACCGGTAATGTAGTCGGCGTAAAAGCAGTTAATGAAGACAATGAGATTATGATCATTAACACAGAAGGAATCGTAATCCGTATGGAATGTAATTCTATTTCTGTGCTTGGACGTATCACATCCGGAGTGAAATTAATTAACTTAAATGACAATGCGACAGTTGCAAGTATTGCAAAAGTAAGAGAGACAGAGTAACCAAAACAACAATATTTGCATATGCTGATACAGGAGGTGAGAGGATGCTTTCTATCACGAACACAATGCCTGAGGCATATGCAAAGATAAAAGGAAATAAAAAATATCCGAATTTAAAGGGAACGGTTTCTTTTTATGGAGTACATGGGGGAACGATTGTTGTAGCAGAAGTGACAGGACTTCCGGAAAATAGTACATTTCATGGATTTCATATACATGAAGGAGAAAATTGTACTGGAACAGAAGCAGAACCATTTCAAAATGCAGGAACGCATTATAATCCCAAAAACACACAACATCCGAATCATGCGGGAGACTTGCAGCCATTATTGGCGAATCATGGAACCGCATTCGGTGCATTTTATACTGACCGGTTTTATCCGGAAGATGTAATCGGGAGAACGGTTATCGTACATGAAAATGCAGATGATTTTCGGACACAGCCGTCCGGAAATTCAGGGGCGATGATCGCTTGCGGGAAGATAGTGAGAGAATAACACAAATTGGTTTAAACAGGGGAGATGAAAGCTCTATGAGTTATGATCTCCCCTTAAGTTTTACAATTCTCTCAAGATAATTTCTGCTGTTTTCTTCACGGTAGCGGCAACAAATTTCGTACACTGCTCTTTTCTTTCAGGAGAATTCTTTTCTTTTCCTTTTGTGAGAATACGACAGCATGTACCACCGCAGGTTTCACGGAAGAAATCATGTAATTCTTTTGTCAATTCAAAACATTTGTTGATTTTTGGATCTCCCGGAGTTTTTCTTCCGAAAAAGTATCCGATACACATCGTACCACCGGCAAGAGCTCCGCAGATGCAGCCGCCACCGCCAAGCCCCCATGGAAAACCGGAACTCATCGCAATAGCATCGTCAGACATTTCCAATTCAAAATTTTTCTTGATTGCATAGATGATAGATTCTGAACAGGCAAAGCCCTGATTAAAAATCTCAACAGCATCTTTTTGCAATTGGTCTAAATTTACGTCTTTTGTCATTTTTTAACCTCTTTCTCAATAATAATATTTTCTTTTGACTTTTCTAAATAAATTATAGAGCAAAAAAATGTTATTTTCAAATCTGTTTATTATTTCTTAAGTTGGTTAAAATAAAAAGAGGTTATAAACGAGTTAAAAATGCACAAAAAACATAAAAAATTACTATAGAAATTTTACAAAGTATATTTTGTTTTGACAAAAAAGGACATAAGTCCTATAATGGAAAAGCAATATATGTTATTGTTCAATTAACAACCGATTCTAACAAAAAAAAGGAGGACACGTATTTATGAAAAAGAGAGTTATTGCAATGTTACTTGCAGGCGTGATGGCATTATCATTGACCGCATGTGGTGGTGGAGACAGTGATAAAGGGAAAAAAGAATCAGGGAAAGAAATGAAGGTAGCAATGGTTACAGACTCAGGAGATATCACAGACCAGAGTTTTAACCAGACAACTTATGAATCAGGGAAAGCCTGGTCAGAGGACAACGATGTAGAATTTACTTATTACAAACCGGAAAGTGACAATGATGAGGCGAGAAAAGCAAGCGTTGATCAAGCTGTTGCAGATGGAGCAAATGTAATTCTTTTACCAGGATATTTATTTGCGAGTGCAGTAATTGAAAAATCAGAGATGTATCCGGATGTAAAATTCGTTGCACTTGATGTTGGAGCAGGAGACATCCTTGGCTCAGCACTTGGTGATGAATATGATGGAAACGAAGAAAACTATGATGTAAAAGAATATTATCATGCAGATAATGTTTACTGCGCGACTTATCAGGAAGAACTTTCAGGATATATGGCAGGATATGCAGCTGTGAAATTAGGATACAAACATCTTGGATTCCTTGGTGGAATGAAAGTACCGGCTGTAACACGTTTCGGATACGGATACGTACAAGGTGCTAACGAAGCAGCAAAAGAACTTGGAATTACAGATCAGGTACAGGTAGAATATGTATGTGGAGGTCAGTTCTATGGAGATGCTGACATCACAGCTTACATGGATACATGGTATGGAACAAAAGGTGTAGAAGCTGTATTTGCATGTGGTGGTGGTATTTATACATCAGCAGCAGAAGCAGCAGCAAAAGTTGGCGGAAAAGTAATCGGTGTAGATACAGATCAGGCTCCGATTATCGACAAAGCTGGTGAAGGATTAACAATCACATCTGCTATGAAAGGACTTGGAACAACAGTTACAACAGTTCTTACAGATATCAAAGCAGACAAATGGAGCAACTACGGAGGAAAAATTGATAAACTTGGTTTAGTATCTGAAAATGCAGATGAAAACTTTGTACAGCTTCCAGTGGAATCTACACAGTGGAATGATGGATTTACAGAAGATGATTATCATGCACTTGTAAAATCAATGTACGATGGAGATATCAAAGTTTCTAACGACATTACAGCAATGCCAAAGACAGAAATTACAGTAAACGACTACGGTAGCATTAAATAAATACTGAGTTGAAATAAGGGGGAGCAGGTGTGACGCCTGCTTCCTTTTTCATTAAGAAAAGGGAGAGGAGGTATGTAAAGGATGGGAAATTATGCAATTGAGATGCTGAATATTACAAAACGTTTTCCGGGAATCATTGCAAATGACAATATCACTTTACAGCTTAAAAAAGGTGAGATCCACGCGCTTTTAGGAGAAAATGGCGCGGGAAAATCAACACTGATGAGTGTACTTTTTGGTTTGTATCAGCCGGAGGAGGGTGAGATACGAAAAGACGGAAAAAAAGTGTCTATCAATGACCCGAATGATGCGAATGCACTTGGAATCGGAATGGTTCACCAGCATTTCAAATTGGTGGAATGTTTCAGTGTCTTGGATAACATTATTCTTGGAGTGGAGACGACAAAGGGAGGTTTACTCAAAAAAGATGCAGCGAGAAAGAAAGTCATGGATCTTTCTGAAAAATATGGTCTTTCAGTAGACCCAGACGCTTTGATCGAAGATATCACAGTAGGTATGCAGCAGAGAACGGAGATTTTAAAGATGCTGTATCGAGACAACGAGATTTTAATTTTTGATGAACCGACAGCGGTACTGACTCCACAGGAGATTCAGGAGCTTATGGAAATCATGAAGAACCTTGCGGCAGAAGGAAAAAGTATTCTTTTTATCACACATAAGCTTGGCGAGATCATGCAGGTGGCAGACCGATGCAGTGTACTCAGAAAAGGAAAATATATCGGAACGGTAGACATCAAAGATACAACACCGGAAAAGCTTTCAGCAATGATGGTAGGTCGTGATGTTAATTTTGTAGTGGAGAAAAAGCCGGCAAAACCAGGTGAGGTTGTCCTTGATATAGAAGGCATGACGGTTGCTTCAAAACACCATAAAAACAATGCGGTAAACAATGTATCTCTTCAGGTGCACAGAGGAGAGATTGTGTGTATTGCAGGAATCGATGGAAATGGACAGACAGAATTTGTATATGGATTGTCCGGATTAGAGCCATTAAAGAGCGGTAAGATCACAATGAATGGGGAAGATATCACAGAGATGTCAATCAGAAAGAGACTGACATCCGGCATGAGTCATATTCCTGAAGACAGACATAAACATGGTCTTGTACTTGATTACTCATTGGAAGATAATATTGTGCTTCAAAGATATTTTGAGCCACAGTTTACAAACAAATTTGGATTTTTAAAACGAAAAGAGATTCGTAAGTATGCAAATCGGCTGATTGAACAGTATGACGTAAGATCCGGACAGGGAGCAATCACAAAAGCTCGTTCTATGTCAGGAGGTAATCAGCAGAAAGCGATTATCGCGCGTGAGATAGATAAGAATCCTGAACTTTTGATTGCAGTGCAGCCAACACGTGGTCTGGATGTAGGAGCGATTGAATATATCCACAAACAATTAGTGGCACAAAGAGATGCCGGAAAAGGTGTTCTTCTTGTCAGTTTGGAACTTGATGAGGTTATGAATGTCTCTGATAGAATTCTCGTAATGTATGAAGGTGAGATTGTGGGAGAATTTGATCCTAAGGAAGTGACGGTAGAAGAACTTGGACTTTACATGGCAGGTTCTAAGAGAAAGGGGGCAGGAACAAATGAATAATCAGATAAAAAAGAAAGAAAGTATCTTAAGAAACAATGGGTTTCAGACAATCATTGCGTCTCTGCTCTGTATTATTATTGGACTTTTGATTGGTTATATCGTGCTTTTAATCATTAATCCAAGCGGTGCGGGAGAAGCAATCACAGCAATTTTAAAGAACTTCTTCTATTACCCGAGTGAAGTTGCGGTGAAGAAATATTTCGGAACGACACTTGTAAAAGCATCTGCACTTTTGATGTGTTCTCTTTCGGTATTGTTTGCATATAAAGTAGGATTGTTCAATATCGGAGCAGCCGGACAATATGTAATCGGCGCAGGGGCATGTCTTTACTTTGGACTTCAACTTAAAATGCCTTGGTATGTATGTTTGATCGCAGCAGTTGTATCAGCAGCAATTGTCGGAGGAATTTCAGGGTTATTGAAAGCATATTTTAACGTAAATGAGGTTATTTCGTGTATTATGCTGAACTGGATTGGACTTTATAGTGTTAACATGTTGCTGACAAAAGTAAAAGATGCATCGACACCATATACAAAGCCATTATCCAGCACAAATAAAAACGCGTTGCTTCCGAATGCAGGTTTAGATAAACTGTTTGCCAATAATGAATTTGTTACAATCGGTCTTGTACTTTCCGTTGTAATGGCAATTGTTGTATGGGTAATTTTAGAAAAAACAAAATTCGGATATGAATTAAAAGCAACCGGATTAAATAAAAATGCAGCAAAATACTGCGGTATGCGTGAAAAAAGAAATATTATTTTAACAATGGTAATTGCAGGCGGACTTGCAGGACTTGGTGCTGGAATCTTTTATCTGACTGGAATTGAGCAGTGGATGGTTCAGCAGACAACAGTTCCGGCAATGGGATTCAATGGAATTGCAGCGGCATTTCTTGGTGGATCAAGCCCGATTGGAGCGATTTTTTCATCATACTTTATCCAGCACATCACAAGTGGTGGTACTTATGTAGACAAAACAATGTATTGTACACAGATTTCTGATTTGATTTCAGCATTTATCATTTATCTGTGCGGATTCGTACTTTTCTTCAAAATGTGGCTGAATAGATTTCTCAATAAAAGAGAAGAAAAACGTCTTGCAAAAGAGCAGAAAGGGGGAGAAGCATAATGTTGTTATTAGTTCAGTATACGTTAATATTTGCTTCTGTTCTGGTTCTCGTAGCACTTGGAGGATGTTTCTCAGAACATAGTGGCGTTATCAATATCGGATTAGAAGGAATCATGGTTATGGGTGCTTTAGGAGGAGCGCTTATGATGAAATATATTCCGGCAGGAATGGCTGCACCGCTTGTAATTTTGCTTGTTGTGCTGGCAAGTGTTCTGATCGGTATGATTTTTTCAATGTTACTTGGAGTGGCAGCAATCAAATTTAACGCAGACCAGACACTGGTAGGTACAGCGTTAAACTTATTAGGACCTGCAGCAGCAGTTGTATTAGTAAGAGCAATCAATACAGCAGAAAGTGTAGACAATGTATCTTCAACAGTGGCATATGGACATTCTAAAAAAGCATTTGTTATGAATATTGGAGGTTTTGAGTTTAACTGGTTTATGCTTATTGCACTACTTGTTTTGATTGCGGCATATATTGTCCTTTACAAGACAAAATTCGGACTTAGACTTTGTGCGTGTGGTGAACACCCACAGGCAGCTGACTCAGTTGGTATCAATGTATATAAGATGCGTTATGCGGGTGTTTTGATTTCGGGAGCACTCGGAGGACTTGGAGGACTTGTGTATATCACAGCCGGTGTAAGTGAGTGGAAATTTGAAAATGGTGTTGCGGGATTTGGTTTCCTTGCTCTTGCCGTTATGATTTTTGGTCAGTGGAAACCGGTCAATATCGGACTTGCAGCATTATTGTTCGGGCTGTTCCGTGCACTTTCTAATGTTTACACAGGATTTGATGCACTTGTTGCGTTAAAACTTCCAAGCACCGTATACAACATGCTTCCATACATTATTTCTCTGATTGTTCTTATATTTGTATCGAAGAAATCAAGAGCGCCAAAAGCAGAAGGAATTCCTTACGATAAAGGTCAACGTTAGAAAAATAGAGACGGAAAAGTGAAAAAGGGAGGAAGATGACGATGAAGAATTATTCGGAAGATGCAAGCAGACAATACCATATTCAGGTAGCAGAAGGTGAAGTCGGACGCTATGTGATCATGCCGGGAGATCCAAAACGGTGTGTAAAGATTGCACAGTATTTTGACAATCCGATTTTAGTTGCAGATAATAGGGAATATATCACTTACACAGGAACTTTGGATGGAGTGAAGGTAAGTGTGACATCTACCGGAATCGGCGGTCCGTCTGCAGCTATCGCGATGGAAGAATTATATCGCTGTGGAGCAGATACATTTATCCGTATTGGAACTTGCGGAGGTATGCAGACAGAAGTAAAAAGCGGAGATGTCGTAGTTGCAACAGGTGCGATTCGCATGGAAGGAACATCAAGAGAATATGCGCCGATGGAATTTCCGTCAGTTGCAGATCTGTCTGTGACAAATGCACTTGTGCATTCAGCTGAAAAGAAAGGGTATCCTTTCCACACAGGTGTTGTTCAGTGTAAAGATGCTTTTTACGGACAGCATGAGCCGGAGACAAAACCGGTCAGCTATGAATTGATGAATAAGTGGGAAGCATGGAAAAGACTTGGCTGTCTGGCATCTGAGATGGAATCAGCCGCATTGTTTATTGTGGCAAGTTATCTTCGTGTGAGAGCCGGCTCCTGCTTTCTTGTAGTTGCAAATCAGGAAAGAGAAAAACTGGGACTGGAAAATCCGGTCGTACACGATACCGATATGGCAATTCAGGTCGCAGTTGAGGCAATCCGCTCTCTGATTCAGGAAGACCAGAAAAAAGAAAAATAGGAGATAAAAAATGAACGTAAATGAAATGTTAAAACATGTAGATCATACACTTTTGACACAGACTGCTACATGGGAAGAGATCAAGCAGATTTGTGATGATGCAGTAAAATATGAGACAGCCTCTGTATGTATACCTCCAAGCTATGTGAAGCAGGCAAATGAATATATGCAGGGAAAGATTCCGGTTTGTACAGTAATCGGTTTTCCAAATGGATATATGACAACAAAGACCAAAGAATTTGAGACAAAAGATGCGATTGCAAACGGAGCATCTGAGATTGATATGGTCATTAATATCGGTTGGTTAAAAGATAAAAAATATGATCTTGTAGAAGAAGAAATCCGTACGTTAAAAGCAGCATGTGGTGAAAAAATCTTGAAAGTGATTATTGAGACATGTCTTTTGACAGAAGAAGAAAAGATTAAAATGTGCGAACTTGTGACAAATGCAGGCGCAGATTATATTAAGACTTCTACCGGATTTTCAACTGCAGGAGCAACCTTTGCAGATATTGAATTGTTTGCAAAGCATATCGGACCAGATGTGAAGATGAAAGCAGCAGGAGGAATTTCTTCTCTGGATGATGCGGAAAAATTCCTTGCATTGGGAGCAGATCGCCTTGGAACAAGCAGAATGATCAAACTTGTGAAAAATGAAGAGGCGTCCGGGTATTAAAAAAACGGAGGAACTGTGAATGGATAAAAAAATTGCAGAAGAAATGATTGAACTTGCCATAAAACAATTGGATTTTTCATATGTACCGTATTCAGGCTTTAAGGTTGGAGCGGCGCTTCGCACAAAAGATGGACAATATTACACAGGCTGTAATATTGAAAATGCCTCTTACACACCGACAAACTGTGCAGAAAGAACAGCATTCTTTAAGGCGGTCAGTGAAGGCGTAAGAGAATTTGAAGCTATTTGTGTGGTAGGAGGAAAAGACGGGATTCTTACCGATTATGCATCGCCATGTGGTGTGTGCCGGCAGGTAATGATGGAGTTTTGTGATCCGGAGACATTTCAGATTATCCTTGCAACAGGGAAAGAGCAATATGAAGTATTTACGTTAAAAGAGATACTTCCACTTGGATTCGGACCTAAAAATCTGAGGTAGAGGAGAAAAATATGACAGTAAACGAATTGAGACAGTTACCAAAAATCGAACTGCATTGTCATCTGGATGGTTCCTTAAGTAAAGAGTTCGTAGAGACACGGCTTCAAAGAGCTGTGTCTTGCGAAGAGCTCAGTGTTTCCGATGAGTGTACAAGCCTTGTGGAATATTTGAAAAAATTTGATCTTCCGGGGCAGTGTCTTACAGATGAAGAGGGACTTTTTGGAGCGGGATATGATGTACTTCGAACAATGAGCCAGGAAAATGTGTGTTATGCTGAGATTCGCTTTGCACCACTTTTTCATGTGTCGGAACAGATGAACACAGAGCAGGTGATAGAATCACTTTTAAATGGGCTCGAAAAAGGGAAAAAAGACTTTGGAGTAGAATATAATGTAATAACATGTGCTATGAGACATCATAGTGCGAAGCAGAATTATCAGATGATAAAAACGGCATGCCAGTTTCTTGGAAGGGGTGTGTGTGCAGCCGATTTAGCAGGAGCAGAAGCACAATATCCAATGACAGAGTTTATGGAACTCTTTGAACAGACAAAGAAGCTTGGTATGCCTTTTACTATTCATGCCGGAGAATGTGGAAATGCCCAGAATATTGTAGATGCGATAGAAGCCGGGGCAAAAAGAATCGGACATGGTATTGCGATGCGAGGTCATGAAGAGATACAAAAATTGGTAAAAGAGCGCCATATTGGAGTTGAGATATGTCCGATCAGCAACCTTCAGACAAAAGCAGTCAAGAGACCGGAAGAATATCCAATTAAAGAATTTTTAAATGCCGGTCTGCTTGTCAGTGTTAATACAGATAATCGGACAGTGAGCAGTACGTCCATGACAAAAGAGCTTGAATTTATTCAAAGTATGTATGGAGTAAGTGATGAGGAGATCCTTTTGATGATGCGAAATGCGTCGGAGACAGCATTTGCATCTGAAGAACTAAAACACAGACTTTATAAAAAACTAGACGTAATCTAACAAATAAAATGAGGTGAGAATAAATGAACGAGTATAAAAGAATATTTGTGATTGTTCTTGATTCACTTGGAATCGGAGCAATGCCGGATTCAAAAAAATTCGGAGATGAAGGCGTAGATACATTTGGACATATTTTGGAAAAAATGGGCACATTGGAGATTCCAAATCTGCAAAAATTAGGAATGTTAAATTTGCATTCGGCAGGGAAGATGGAAAAAGTCGAAGAACCAAAAGGACGTTATATGAGACTTGGTGAGGCAAGCAATGGAAAAGATACGATGACCGGACATTGGGAGATGATGGGAATCAAGACAGAAAGACCGTTTAAGACATTTACAGATACCGGATTTCCGCCGGAACTGATTGCAGAATTAGAAAAACAGTGTGGCAAAAAAGTCATCGGAAATAAAAGTGCAAGCGGAACAGAGATTATTGAGGAGCTTGGTGAAGAAGAGATCAACACAGGGGCAATGATCGTGTATACATCTGCCGATTCGGTTCTTCAGATTTGTGGAAATGAGGAGACATTTGATCTGCAAAATCTGTACCGCTGCTGTGAAATTGCAAGAGAGATCACGCTGAAAGATGAGTGGAGAGTGGGACGTGTCATTGCAAGACCATATGTTGGAAGGAAAAAAGGAGAATTTAAGCGTACAAGCAATCGCCATGATTACGCTTTAAAACCAACGGGAAGAACAGCGTTGAATGCATTAAAAGACAAAGGTCTTGATGTAATTGGCGTAGGAAAGATCAATGATATTTTCTGCGGCGAAGGAATTACAGAGACACATCATTCAGACAGTTCGGTTCATGGAATGGAGCAGACCATCGAGATCAGTAAAAAGGATTTCCACGGACTTTGCTTTGTTAATCTTGTTGACTTCGATGCTCTTTGGGGACATCGAAGAGATGTGGAAGGATACGGAAAAGAGATTGAAAAATTCGATAAAAATCTGGGTGTTCTTTTGGAACAGTTAAGGGAAGACGATCTACTGATTTTGACGGCAGATCACGGAAATGACCCGACGTATACCGGAACAGATCATACAAGAGAATATGTGCCGTTTGTTGCCTATGCAAAGAAGATGGGGCATGGAGGTCCAATTGAAAATGAAGATACATTTGCGGTGATTGGGGCATCTGTAGCAGAAAACTTTGGCGTTGCGATGCCGGATGGAACAATCGGAAAATCTATTTTAAATAAACTAGTGTAAAGAGAGAAAAAACGTGAAAAGAGAAAAAAGGATAAGAATTATTCTAGCAATTTTGGGAATTATTCTAGTCGGGACAGGTGTAGCATTCAATGCTGCCGCAGCACTTGGAAATGATCCGGTTGGAATTGTCTATGACGGAATCAGAAGCGCTTTAAATCTTTCTTCAGAACAGCTTGGAATGGCATCTAACATTGTAAATATTGTTCTTGTAGTGATTATATTCTTTTGGGAAAGACACTATGTAAATATTGGAACATTTATTTATATTATTCCATATGGGTTCGTTGTAGATCTGGGTGGAAGATTATATCACATGTTGTTTAAGGTTCAGACACTTCCGGTACAGATTGCAGGTGCAGCAATCGGTTGTTTCCTGCTTTATATGGGGGTTGCAATGTACATTACGGCGGATGTCGGACTAGATCCGTTTACCGGATTTGTAATGACAATCAGAGACAAGGTGAACAAACAGTTCCGTGTAGTAAAAGTATGTTTTGACATCTGTTGTATTGTGCTTGGATTTGTGCTTGGAGGAAAGCTTGGAATCATTACGATTCTGACAGCATTGGCGGCAGGACCGGTCATTCAGTTTTTAGCTGAGATTGTTCAAAAACAAATGGAAAAGACAGGACTATTCAGCCAAAGACGATAAAAGAGAGGTGAATAGTGTGTGGGATATAAGACTTTATATGATGCACTTCCATTTTTAAAAGACATTGATAAAAAACGTCAGGAACAGTTTAAAGAATATTTCAGGACGGCGCCACTTTGGGTGATGGATTCATTTCATATAGAAGAGATGGATAAGGGTGTGATATTCGTACGCGAAAATGCACCTGTAGAAAATATTTATTTCATCGGAAAAGGAATTATCGAAGCCATTGACTATAGAGTGCATGGAGTAGCGTATGAGTTTATGCGGTTCGATAATGTGTATGCAATGGGTGGGATGGAGTACATCATGGATATGAAGACTTATAGGACAACGCTTAGAACAGTGACAAGATGTACCGTTGTAAAAATGTCGAGAGCAAATTTTGAAAAATGGATGAGTGCGGATATTCATGCATTAAAACAGGAGGCAAAGCAAGTTGCAAACTATCTTCTGGAGGAGGGAAGAAAAGGGCGGACTTTATTATTTCTTCAAGGGGCGGACAGACTTTCGATGCTTCTCGTGGAACGATTTGAGCGTTACGCAAAAAATGGTCTTCTGCAGGTCCGAGGTGGTCAGCAGGGATTATCTAACTCAACAGGGCTTTGCTTAAAAACGATCAATCGATCAGTAAAAAAGCTATCAGAACAAGGATTGATAACTAAAGAAGGAAATAAAATTTTGGTCGATCAATCACAGTATGAACGTTTAAAAGAAATCATTTCCAAAATCGTAACTTTGGAATAAAGGGAAAAGAGGTAAAAAGATGAATAAAGTATATGAAAAATTGATGATATGCGTGGAGAGTATTCGAAAAAGAATTGATTTTCAGCCGGAGGTTGCATTGATCTTGGGGTCAGGTCTTGGAGATTACGCAGATGAGATTCAGATTGAGCAGACGATCAACTATACGGAAATCGAAGGATTTCCAACTTCAACAGTAGCAGGTCATAAAGGAAGATTTGTATTTGGTTATGTGAATGAAGTACCAGTTGTGATCATGCAGGGAAGAGTACATTTTTATGAGGGATATCCGATGTCAGATGTAGTGCTTCCAACAAGACTGATGGGAATGCTCGGAGCAAAAAAATTAATCCTGACCAATGCAGCAGGTGGTGCAAACTTTGATTTTAAACCGGGAGATTTTATGATCATCAATGACCATATTACAATTGCAATACCAAGCCCTCTGATCGGTGAAAATATAGATGAACTCGGCGTAAGATTTCCAGATATGAGCGAGGTATACAGCCAGCGTATGCGTAAAATCATCAAAGATACAGCAGAAAAAATGGGAATCAAAATGCAGGAAGGTGTATATATGCAGTTTACAGGACCAGCATATGAGACACCGGCAGAGGTTCGTCTTGCAAGAACACTCGGCGGAGATGCTGTTGGTATGAGTACGGCATGTGAAGCGATGGCTGCACATCATATGGGAATGGAGGTATGTGGAATTTCATGTATTACAAATCTTGCAGCGGGAATGTCGACAGAAAAATTAGATCACAAAGAAGTACAGGAGACGGCAGACCGTGTAGCGAAACAGTTTAAAGAACTGATTACAGGAATTGTAACAAACATCTAAAGAGTTTCCGTAAAGGAAGGGGAAAAGAAAATGAATAAGTTATCAAAAAGATTAGGTGCTATGGCGATGGTTCTGACAATGACAGCATCTTATGTACCGGCAGTATTTGCAGAAGATGCAGGAACACAGGAGCCAGATTACACTGGATGGGACACAATAAAAGTATTTGAGACGACAGATGTACATGGATACATTACAGATGTCTCCAGTTACAAAGAGGATACGTTTGAATATCGTCTTGCATATTTTTCAAAAATTGTAAACGATGCACGCAATAACGATGCGTATGAGGACGTACTGCTTTTGGATACCGGTGATATCTATCAAGGTACGCCACATTCTAATCTGACTTATGGTGCAGCAATGCGTGCAGCATATGATCAGATGGACTATGATGCGGTAGGACTTGGAAACCATGAGTTTGACTGGGATGTAAAAACATATGCGACAGATGCAAAAGGAACCATGGCTCCATATGAGATTGGTTCTTACAAGGGGGATTCGGATATTCCTGTTCTTATGAGTAACCTGTACTATAAAGACAGTGGTGAACGTGTAGAATTCACACAGGATTATACGATCGTAGACAAAGGAGATTACAAGGTCGGAATCGTCGGCTGGGCAGATGACTACTCAGCAGATATCAAGGCTTCTCAGATTGCACCATATACAATCGATGACAATCGGGAAAAATTAAAGGAACTTGCGGAAGAAGTAGATAAGAAAGCCGATATTGTGGTTATTCTTGCACATTCTGATCCAAAATCGATTGCAGAAGAGATGGATCCGGAAGTCGTTGATCTTGTGGCAGGGGGACATACACATAAAAATGTAAATGGAACTGCTGATAACGGTATCGACTATATGCAGGGAAATTGCTATGCATATGGATATTCTACAGCAGAGATTAAAGTGAATCCTGAGACAAAAGACGTAGAAGTGACAACACCGGAATTCAGGGACATTTCTCCAAAAGGCGGAGATCATTCTTACTTATATTACAACAATGGAAATAATACACAATTAGATCCGGAAGTTACAAAGATCAGTCAGGCGGCATGGGATGCAGTAAAAGGTGAGATGTACGAAGTACTCGGAACAGTTGACCAAAGTATTACAAAAGACTTTATCGATGAGACGAACGGGACATCTTCTATCGCAGGTAACTGGCTTGCAGATATGATGCTTGCAGCGACAAAAGATCAGAACACAGTGGCAGCATTTGCAAACAGAGGTGGAATCCGTGCAAACCTTGAGATGGCAGAAGGAGCGTCAAGCCGTGATATTACGGTGGCAGATATTTACACAATCTCACCATTTGGAAACCGCATTTTGACATTTGCGATTACCGGACAACAGATGGGACAGCAGCTGGAGCGTGCTTTGATTGGATTAAATCCGGAAATTGATTCTACTGTGGCATATCAGGCTTCGAATTTGGGAGATCAGTTTGCAGGTATCACAGCAACATATAAAGTTGTAGACGGTGGAATCAAAGTATTATCCATCATGACAGATGACGGTCAGATGATTGATGTCAACGACACAACAAAGACATACAACGTATGTGTAAATGAATACTGTGCAACACTGGACGGTTCTGTATTTAAAGGAATGACACCGCTTGTACCGATGGATGAAGCTCCGGTAGATAATTTAAGTACGATTGCGGCATTGAGAGAACACCGTGATACAAAAGGATTGAACATTGAGTTAGATACAACTGTTCATACATTGACATTACAGAACAAGATTCAGCAGTGGAAAGATGCACTTGGAAGTTATGACAAGGCTTCTTTGACAGAGGCAGATCGAACAGAGATTCAAAATATTTTAGATCAGGTAAACTATATTTTATCTTCAGGTGATTTGGCAACAGAAGAAAAGACAGAACTTCAGAACGTGAAAGCAATCGCAGAAGAACTTCTGAAGACAACAGATTCCAAACCAGAAGAAAAACCGGACACAACACCGGCTCCGAAACCAATTACACCGCCAAAAAGGAGTCCAAAAACAGGCGATACAGCAAGTACAATGCCATGGGTAGTGTTAGTTATTGCTGGCGGCGCAGGTGTGGCAGCTATAGAGCTTTCTGCTAGAAAAAAAGAGAATAGAGGATAGATTTAACTGGAACTTTGCAAAAGTATGGTAGAAAAGAAATAACAACTGTAGCAAAATAGTACAATGTAACAATTTAATTGAGACGAGGAGGATTTTTATGAAACAAGGTAGAAAAATCAGTATCGTGTCACGAATGTTTGCAGTGCTTCTTGCAGTTATGATGGTATGTAGCAACATCAGTCTTCCTTCAAAAGCGGCAGAGACAGTTCAGACAATCGCAGCATGGGAATACAAGGACAAGGATTCCGCGCCTTCCAGCCTTCCGGCAGGTGCGACATCAGGAAGTGGACAGCTTAATGTCACAGGAGCAACTTATACCGGATATTCGTCAAAAAGCCTGGCGGCGAATAACTGGGAAGAAGAAGGTTATTGGACCATTTCCGAAATCAATGCAGAAAAGTATGAAAATTTAACATTTTCGGCTTCGCTTCGTTCCTCAAATACAGGAGCAAAAAATTTCCAATTGGAATATTCTTTGGATAAAGGACAGAGTTGGACAGTCGTTGACGGCGGAGCGGTAGAAATTACAAGTACCAATTTGACACAATTATACAAAGATGTGAAACTTCCGGCAGAGCTTTCCGGACAGAATTTTGCACTTCGTGTAAAAAAAGTTGGGACAACAAGTGTGAACGGCGGTACAGTTGCACCGACCGGAGCAAGCAATATTAACCATATTGTGATTAAAGGAACAACAACAGAAGATGGCGGAGAAACGACCGAGACTTGTGCCGAGGTTGAGGCATCCGTAGAACCTGGCAAGGTGGCAGCCGGAACAGAGGTCACATTATCCTGCCAGACCGAGGGGGCAGAAATTTACTACAAAGTAAATGATGCACAGGAATTTACAAAATATGATGCAGCAATCACGATTACAGAAAATACAACAATCACTGCATATTCACAAAAAGAAGGATTCAATAACAGTGAACAGAAAGTATTTTCGTATACAGTGGAAGAAGAGCCGGCTCCGGAGCCAGAACCGGATCCATCAGAAGGACAAAGACTCACAGAGTTAAAAGACGGCGATGTGTTTGTAATCTACAATCCGGCAAACAAAAAAGTAATGTCAGCTTCCGCAAGTGGAACAAGGCTGGCAGCATTGGATGGACAACCATCGGAAGAAGATGTTTTAGATGCACCGGAAGGCTCAGCAGTTTTGAAAGCATCATTAGATGAAAAGACAGGATATTACACACTTACTGCACAAGGCAAATACCTCACAACTGGAAAAAGTGGTGGAAGCCTTACGTTAGAAGAAAAAGAAAGTGATTATAGTCTGTGGGAAGTAGAAAAAGCAGACGAAAATGGCGGATTCTTTTTAAGAAGTGTCAATGCAGAGTATGGTGGAAAGAAAAATCAATACATAGAATACTATAGTACGTTTACAACATTCGGAAAGAAAGAAGGTTCCTCAGCAGACGCGTACTTGATGTATTTCTATCCGGCAAAAGAAGGTGTTCAGGTAGAGACAGATACTGTTCTGAATGTGGCACAGTGGGCAGGAAATGCCAACTACGAAGAAGCTGGTGTGCAGACAAGCATTGCAGGGGATTTGTATAAGACAAATGACATGTTGGATACCGATGCAAATTATACAGCAGTTGTGTCCGGCAAAGAAGTACTCCCATACACAAAAGCAACGAGCTCTAACACGGATTCTACTTCTTACTATATGGGCGGTACCGGATTAGGATCAGGGAACAATGATTACCTGCAATTTGCATTATCTTCAAAAGGATACGGAGCGATGGAACTTTCATTCCGTCTTCGCTCAAGCAAGACAGGGGCAGGCTCTTATCAGCTTCAGTACTCTGTAGATGGAACAAAATTTGAGGATTTTACAACCGGTTCTTATTCTTACAAATATACAAGCTATGGCTCAGATGGAAAACCGTATGAAGTAAGTAAATCGGGAGATGTCAAAGACGGGATTGCAAAGACAAGCTATGCTCCGGGGGAATACATTAACTTTAAATTTGATGTTCCGGAAGGAGCAGAACATGCGGAGAAATTATATGTTCGTCTTGTAGCAGGAACAGAGCGTGCAGATGGAAAAGAAGGAACACCAGATAAAAGAGGAACACTTCGTATAGATTCGGTAGTGCTTACCGGAAGTCCGGTCATTGCGGATGATATCTGCGGTTATGTAAAAGCAGATCCGGCATCCGGAGAAGCGGCAACGGGAACCGAGATCACACTGACAAGTGCGACAGAAGGTGCGGCTATTTATTATTCAATAGATGGCGGAGAGTACAAAGTATACGATGATGCCAACAAACCTGTCTTAGAAAAGCTTCCTGCAAATATGCGGGCATATGCATCAAAAGATGGTGTGTCAGACAGTATTAAGACAATTTACAAATATACAAGCGGCAAGGTGAAAAACGTAGAGGCAACACCAAATGGCGGCGCAGTTATGAAAAACACAGAAGTCACTTTGAAATGTGCAACAGAAGGTGCAACTATTTTATATTCTACTGACGATGGACAGAATTGGACAGAGTACACAGAAAAAATTGTGTTGTCAGAACTTCCAATGACGTTCAAAGTAAAAGCAGTCAAAGAAGGATATGAAGACAGCAACATTGTTACACTTTCTTACACAGAGAGAACAAGTGAAAAATATAATCTTTATTTTGGACAGCTTCATTCCCACACAAGCTATTCCGATGGTGCGGGAACTGCACAGCAGGCATATGAACATGCTTCAGGGGTGGAAAATCTTGATTTCCTTGCACTGACAGATCACTCGAACTCGTTTGACAACGCAGACAGTGCATCTATTACAGACGGTTCTATGAGTGAGGAATGGACAGAAGGACATGAGCTTGCTCAAAAGTATACAACTGACGATTTTGTAGGTTTGTTTGGATATGAGATGACATGGTCAAACGGTCTTGGACATATGAACACTTTCAATACGGAAGGGTTCCAGAGCAGGACACAGACAGAATTCTCAACATACAGCACAGCCTTGCAGAACTACTATGCAGCGTTAAAGACAGCGCCACAGTCAATTTCACAATTCAATCACCCAGGAACGACATTTGGTGATTTCAGTGATTTTGCTCACTACGATGAAGAAATTGACAAGCTGATCACAACAATTGAAGTTGGAAATGGAGAAGGAGCAATCGGAAGTTCCGGATATTTCCCATCTTACGAGTACTATCAGAGAGCACTTGATAAAGGATGGCATGTAGCTCCGACAAACAATCAGGACAACCACAAAGGACTTTGGGGAGATGCCAACACAGCACGAAGTGTTGTATTAGCTGACAGCCTCACACAGGAAAATATCTATGATGCAATGCGCAACTATCGTGTGTATGCAACTGAAGATAATGACTTAAACATTTATTACACATTAGATGGTTATGAGATGGGCTCTATTTTGTCAGAAGGACAGGTAGGAGACACCGTTACTTTAAAAGCAGAATTAAGTGATAAGACTGATGATTCTATCGGAAAAGTTCAAGTCATTACAAATGGCGGACTTGTACTGAAAGAAGAGACTGTTGCAGCCAATACAGATACAGTAGAATTCCAGATAGATAATAACTATTCATATTACTATTTGAAAATCACAGAGACTGACGGTGATATAGCAGTGACGGCTCCGGTATGGGTAGGAGAAGTGGAAGCAGCAGGAATCAACGGAATCTCTACAACCGAAGTACTTCCGGTAAAAGGAGAGGCATTGCCTGTCACATTGGATTTATACAACAATGAAAATACAGATATGACAATCAACTCAATTACATTTTCCGTAGATGGAGAAAATGTACATGAAGTTGATTTGGAGAAAAATAACCTGACAAAAGTAGATTCGATGGGAACAGCATCTTACACATTTGATTATACTTATGACAAAGTAGGAAACATGGAACTAAATGTCACAGTGAATGCAACACTCAACGGAGTAGAGAAAGTTTATAGCAGCGTTTTGAAGCTTACATATGTAACGCCGGAGATGGTGACAAAAGTAATCATTGACGGTACACATTACAATGACTATGTGACAGGATATTATGGTGGAAATGTCGGAAACTTTACAAAGATTGCGGGAGACAAGAATGTAAAAGTTGAGGTTGTGAAAGATGAGATCACACCAGAAATGTTAGAAGACTGTGCATTGCTTGTTGTCTCAGCACCGGCAAAGAAAACAGGAACAGCAAATGCCGGAGATTACAAACCTTCGCATTTCAGTGATGAATTTATTAACATGGTAAAAGACTACACAGATAAAGGCGGCACATTAATCGCATGCGGAATTGCAGATTATCAGGATACAACAAGCGGCCAGACAGCAACAGAGATGAACAAGCTCTTAAAAGCAGTCGGGGCAACAACAACCCTGAACAGTGATGAAGCATATGACGAGACAAATAACGGCGGTCAGCCATACCGCTTATATCTGAAAAACTACAACAAAGATTCAAAATATTTAGAAGGTGCAGTAGAAGATCAGGAATACAGTGCATACAGCGGATGTACGGTAAACCTTGACAAAGATGCAGTTGCAGCCGGAAAAGCAGAGGCACTGATTACAGGATATGACACAACATATTCTATTGACTGCAAAGATGAAAACGGAAATCCGGTATCAGGTAGTCCGGTTGTAGTAGAAAAAGGAGATATGGTGGCGCTTGCACATGAGACGCTTGATAGCGGTGCAAATGTATTTGTGGCAGGAACTGTATTTATCTCTGACTTTGAAGTGAAGGCGGAGCAGGATAATATTTGGGATCTGCCATACCTCAACAAGACAATTGTAGAGAATATTTTGGATGAAGTGACAGTAGAGCTTGAGACGACACCGATTGAGACAGTGCGTAAAGAAGGAAAAATGGGTGATGTATTTGCAATCGAAGGCTATGTGACAGCAGGTACGAGCAATGAAAATAACAAATTCTTTGATGCTATTTACGTGCAGGACGACACTGCCGGAATTACCGTATTCCCATATGCACAGACGGGTCTGGAAATCGGAACAAAAATCAGAATTACCGGATATGTAGACGCATATCAGGGAGATAAAGAAATCCAGATCATTAAAAGCGAGATCATTCCAGATGATACCCATGTGTATGATCCGGAAAAACTATCTGCAAAAGATGCGATGAATTATGAAGAGAACGGAGGAAAGCTTGTTCAGATCAGTGGAAAGGTAACAGATGTAGTTTACAGTGCAGATGGAACCGGAGTATCACAGTTCTGGATTGAGGATGGAAGCGGAGAAAAAGGAAATGTCTTTATTGACGGTTATATTACTTCCGGAACAACCGGAAAGAATGAACTGGCATCTTTCGTGAAAAAAGGAGCAACCGTTTCGGCAGTAGGACTTGTATATGCACATCCGGAAGGAGAGTCAGACATTCCGGTCACATGCTTAAGAGTCCGTAACTGTGATGAGATTAAACAAGAACAGACTGGCGTGACAGTTGATAAGAATGCGCTTTTGGAAGAAATAGAAAAACTTCCTGCAAAATCACAGAGCAGTTATACAGAAGAAAGCTGGAACAACTATGCTACGGCATTGAAAGAGGCACAACGTGTATATGCAGATGAAAATGCAACACAGGCAGAAGTAGATGCAGCAGTAAAAGCACTTCAGGATGCGAAAAAGGCACTTGTAGAAAAGAGTAATAATGGCAATGGCGGTAATAACAACAATGATGGTAATACCGGAAACGGTGGAAATGCCGGAAGCGGCAGTCAAAATGGAAACGGCAAGAAACCTCAAAATACAGCAAATAAAGGGGCTCAGACCGGCGATCAACAAGCTGTTACAATGTATCTGGTTCTGATTGCAGCCTCAGTGATCGCAGTGTCATTTACAAAAAAGAGAAAAGTAAACTAAACAGCAAAACAGGTGAACAAAAATGAAAAAAATATGGACTTCACCTATGAAAAGGAAAGGTGGCCAGTTGCTCATTGGGGTGCTGGCTGCCCTTGCTTTTATATTGGTGATCTACTATGCAAACCATGACAGACCAGTTTACAAAGAAGGAGATACATCAGGGACTTCTTATGAAATTGGAAAAGTAGTTGGAATTCTGGAAGATAATGTGACTGTAGATGAGAGTACAGATGGTCTGTGGCGTGGGGATATGAAACTTCAGGTAAAAATACTGACAGGAGCATACAAAGGTGAAACTGCAGAAGTAACAAACTATTTCAGTTCTCTGTATAATGTCAGAGTCAGTCAGGGAGATAAAGTATCTATCCGAATTGATACAGATGATGATGGAGGATATCAGGTATCGGTCTATAATTATTATCGAGTACCACAGATTATAGCAGCGATTGCAATTTTTATCTTACTGTTAATTGTCATTGGCGGAAAAAAGGGAGCAAAATCAGCGGTTGGTATTATATTCACGATGGTGTGTATTATATGGATTTTACTGCCGCTTACAATGAAAGGATATTCGGCACTCCTTGTAACAATTGTTCTCATTCTGATTTGTAATCTGGTAACGTTCTTTTTGATAGATGGGATTCAGATTAAGACTGTGGTCGCAGCAATCGGAAGCATGTGCGGAGTGCTTGCAGGAGCAGGATTTTCTGTTATTGCACAGAGATTCATGTCAGTGACAACATACCAGATGGAAGAAGCGGAAAATTTACTTCTCATCATGGGAACAACTGATTTAAAGATAAAGGATCTCTTCCTGTGTGGAATCTTAATTGCATGTATGGGGGCGGTAATGGATGTGGCAATGAGTATTGCATCTTCCATTGCGGAACTTCACATAGTAAATCCACAACTGACAAGGTGGGAGTTGTTCCGGTCAGGAATGAATATTGGAAAAGATGCAATGGGAACAATGTCGAACACATTGATTCTTGCATTTGCAGGAAATTCATTAAACATGATGGTTATGATCTATTCCTACGGAATCGGATTCCAGCAGTTGATGAATACAGACTTTATAGCAATCGAAGTAATCAGAAGTATTGCCGGAAGTATCGGAATTATATGTACCGTGCCGTTTGTGGCGTTTATAGCCGCTACAGTATTTGCAAAGAGTCACAGCACAAAATAGTGCTGTGTCTTTTTTTGTAACTTTTTATAAAACAATAAATACATATTGAAAAACGATAAAAAACTATTGAAAAACAGAATGTTATGTGATATATTAACATCAACAAATAAGACATTAAAAGAAAGGAAAAAGCTATGAGAGAAGAAAAAATTATTAAATTTACAAAAATCATATTAGATATCATGTATTTTTCTGGAATGATAGTTGTTGTGACTTTGCCGTTCACTCTAAAATTAGCAGGAGAATACTATTCAGTAGCAATTGCTCAGAATTATTACAAGATGCTGGTTGTATTTGCGGCATCATCTATATTTGGAATATTTATTTTAGGACAGCTCCGTAAAATGATGAAGACGGTAATTTGTGATGATTGCTTTGTGTGGCAGAATGTAAAAAGTTTAGAAATTATGTCAGTCTGCAGTTTTAGTATTTCTATTTTATTTATTTTAAAAGTATTTTTTGTCCCAACACCGGCCACATTGATTATTATTCTTGTATTTTTCATCGCAGCACTTTTTTGTATTGTATTATCCTGTGTTTTTCGCCAGGCAATCAATTACAAAGAAGAAAATGATCTTACAATTTAGGGAGGTGCCATATGGGAATTATCATTAACTTAGACGTCGTCATGGCACAGAGGAAAAAGGGGCTGACAGAGCTTTCAAAAGAGGTGGATATCACGATGGCAAACTTATCTATTTTAAAAAATAATAAAGCAAAAGCAATTCGGTTTTCTACATTGGAAGCAATATGTAAGGCTCTTGATTGTCAGCCGGGAGATATTATTGAGTATGTTCCTGATGAAGAAGAGTGATATTGAAAAGGAGAGGATAGTATGAATACTTTGACAGATGTAATGAACTATTTTCATTTTGTTATGATTGCGGTATATGTGCTTGGTGGAATTACTGTTATTACAACAGTGGCAAATATAAAAAAGAAAAATTGCAGAACAGTTTTTCTCGTAATTTCCACAATGGTTCTGTTTGCATTGATATCAATCTATTTCTTTTTTGGTGTATTGGCGGATAACTATGCGGCAAACCTGTCATTTTGGCAGATTCATTTGAATGGAATTGCTTTCATAAGTGTGAGTTGTTGGATAATACAGATTGTATTTTTATTCTTGACAAGAAAAAAGAGGTGACATTATGGAAAAAACATTGATTAGCAAAATGGAAACACAATTTCCATTCTTTGGTCTAATGAGTCTTTTATACGGAATGATATTTGCGTTTTGTATGTACAGTAACTTCAATGGTGTTACGTTTCCGATTCTTATTGTGGTTACAATATTGTTTGGAGTCCGATATGTGAAAAAGATTGGGCTTACAATCCAAAGATATACATGGATTTATATTTTAGGGATGATATTGCTTGCAATTTCAAGCTTTATGACGACCAATGCATTTATCATATTTTTTAACTGGGTTGGAATCTTTTTATTGTTTGTTGTAATGATGATACATCAGTTTTACAAAGACCTCAATTGGAGCTTTCAAGTATACTTTAGAAATATAATTGTGGTAATTGGAATAACGCTTGGGAGTATCGTTTATCCGTTCCGTCATGCGGCAGCGTATATTGCACCAAAATCATCAAAACAGAAAAGGATTGCAGTGTATATTTTAGTCGGAGTGGTAATTGCAGCAGGACTTTTATTGCTCATTCTTCCGTTGCTCGTACATTCAGATCGTATCTTTGAGATGTATTTTGGAAATATAGCAAGCCATATTCAATTTGGGAATATTTTTGGAATTTGTATGATGGCTTTGATAATGTGCATTTTATGTTATGCATTTTTCAGTGCACTATGCAGATACCAACCAGAAGAGGAAACAGAGACGAGAGGAAAGAAATGCAATCCGATAGTAGGAATTACATTTACATCTGTTATCGCAGTAATATATCTTTTTTACAGTGTGATTCAGATTATATATCTGTTCATAGGACAGGATGGTGGAATTCCGGCAGAAATCACTTATGCAGAGTATGCACGTTCCGGATTTTGGGAACTTCTCTTTGTGAGTATTATTAACTTTTTGATGGTGCTCGTAAGTATCTATTTGTTTCAAGAAAATAAGATTTTAAAAGGAATCCTTGCAATCATTTGTATGTGTACGTTTATTATGATTTTTTCATCTGCGTACCGCATGTGGATGTATGTAGATGTTTATCATCTTACATTTTTACGGATGTTTGTGCTTTGGTTTTTGGGAACACTTACATTGGTAATGCTCGGAACAATTCTTAGCATTTATAAAAAGAAATTTCCGTTGTTTCGCTATATCATGCTGGTAGTTGGCTGTTGTTATATTGTATTTTCTTTGGCGAGACCAGACTATTGGATTGCAACATATAATATTGCAAATACAGAAAATATGAATATGGGAGAACTGAATTATCTTGTTTATAGTTTATCCGATGATGCAGCACCAGCAATTGCCAAGATTCAGCCACAAGAGATTACATGGAGTGAAAATGATTATTGGTATTATGATGATTTAGAGCAACCAAAGAATGTATTGAAAAATTATTTTTCTGACATAAAGGAAAGATATCGGAATTTGGATATACGCAAGTGGAACTATGCAAAAATGCAGGCTGTAAAAGAGGCAGAACAATATTTGACGGACAAATAAAAAATAGAAAGAAGAGCCAGAATATGATATGATAATACATATTATATTTTGGCTCTTTTAGCCTGAAAGGAGTGACCTACGTGATTCGTACAATCAATATAAAAGAAATTAAAGAAAAATTATATATGTCTTTTTGACTATCTTTTTATATCTTCTTAAATGTCCGTAAAGCCTTATTTTATCGGCTCTACGGGCATTTTGCTTTTGTTGTAAACCTCACATATCTAGGTCTATCTTCTTATATTTTCGCTATCAAGCGTGGTTAAAATCGTGGTAAATACTTCTATGCGATTAGACGCTGAACCTCTGATTTTGCAGTATCTATGGACGCATGAGCATACCAGTTCATTGTGATACTGATATTTGAATGTCCCATGATATACTGTAAATCTTTTGGGTTCATGTTCTTACTTGCCAGCCTTGTGCAGAACGTATGGCGTAGTGTATGCGGTGTGATATGTGGCAAGGGATTGTCCTTATGGTGCTTGTTGTATTTCTCTACCATACGGACAAAAAGCATATTGTAATCAATCGCAACTTTGGGCTTGCCTTTATGATTTACAAATAGAAAGTTGCCCCGTCCGTCTATCACAAATGGTTCTGCCTTTGGGCGTTTCTTCATAACCCGTTGAAATGCTTGTATCGTTTCTCTGCTTAATGGCACTTGCCTTGCTCCGCTTTTTGTCTTAGGCGTTTCAATATAGTAGCCCTGTTCCTTGCTCTTTAATAACTGGTGGTCGATAATCACAACTTCATTCTTGAAATCAATATCGGCTACTGTCAGTCCGCACAGTTCCGAGATACGAAGTCCTGTCTTTAACAGTATCAGCACATCATCATAATACTTGTGATACACATTGTCCGCCTTGATGAATGAGAGTAGGGCTTGTTCCTGTTCCTCTGTCAATGCGACTTTCTCTTTGGTATCATTTTCTATAACTTCACTTAACTTGAAATCAAAAGGGTTTTTCCTTACACAATCGTCTTGTATGGCGATATAGAATGACGCTTTTAACGAGCGTTTATGGTTGTTAATGGTGTTATAGGAAAAGCCTTTGTCTTTCATGCGTAACGCCCATTCCTTAGCGTCAGAGGGTTTTATCGTATCAATGCTCCTAGCACCTAACTTGTCCTCTTTCAATAACCGCATGAGCTGTTCCCGTTGTTTCTGTGTGCTCTTCTTCACGTTTGCCCTCTGTGTGTTCTGTTTGGCGTAGAGTTGGCAAAGCGTCATTTTCTTGCCTGTGCTGTCGATACCGTCCTCAATATCCCGTCTTATCTGCTGTTCCAGTTCACGAAGTGAGGGTTTTTCCCGTTTTCCCTTTGGTGTCGGGTCTGTGGGTGTCAATCTCCAAGCATACACATATTTTGTGTTTCCAAATGCGTCCACATATTTATATAAGTATTTCCCGTCTGTTCGTTGGCTCTCTCCAGTATGCAGGATACGTCCTTTGCTATCCCGTCTTTTTTCTTTCATGGTGTCTGCTCCTTTCCTTGTTGGAAAGAGCCTTGATATGACTTGTATTCATCATAACACATACAAGGCTCATTTGCATTAGATTGCGTCCAATTTGTCAATGACCTTTTCAAACTGTCGGCGTTTAATCTGTATGCGGTTGCCATTCATAATGAGCCAGCCAGCGTCCTTGTTTTCCTCTGCCAATCGTCTTAACTTGTTTTCTCCGATACGGAAATATTTTGACGCTTCTTCAATGGTAAGGGTGTATTTTTCCCATACGGGAATATCGTTGTTATTCATCAGATACCCCCTTTCCCATGTTTCGTGTTATATTGGATATAGGGGATAAGATCGGTGCGGTCTATCCTCTGTAAGTGGGCGGTTAGTTTACTGGAAAGGGAATTGCTGTATCTTGCCTTATCAAGCATAGTTCCCACTTTTTCCAGTCCACCTAATGCGTCATGTTCTTCCAAGAAGTAAAAACTTTTCACAGCGGAAATCACGCCACCCTCTGTGAGCCATTGCTGTGTTTCCTCAAGAGAATTATGTAGTTTCGGTACTTGCAGTTTTAAGACTTCCATAGCCCCTAAAAAGCGTTCCCAAAACCGACACGTTTTCCATCTGCTCTTATTACTTTCATTTCTGTTTGGCACGACAAAGCGTAGGTTGTTTGCCAATAGCCCGAAAGCCAGTTCCCCAAGTTCCAGCGGTCTGTCTTTGAATGTCATGGCAAAGGCATGAGCCTTATCATCACGCAGTTGCATTTCTGTCCGTTTCCAACTGCCGACTTCATCAAGTGTCTTATTATGTTTTGAACAGACTTCCTTATCTTTGTCATAAAAGCGGTAGGACAATCCCGATTTACCAGCACCAATATAAACAGTCTTTGCAGTGTCGAAATCATCAAACTTGCTTTCGTCAAAGTGGTAGCCCTCACTATTAGAAATAAATTCCTCTTTTTCGCATTTCTTCTTTATCTGCTCTATGGTAAAGAATGGCTTTTCGTTCTTATCATCAATGGCAATATCAAGTCTTGTGAAATGGAAATTATCCAGTCCGTATCTTCGCTCACAGCGTCGGAACATATCCCCAAAGGTATAATTCCTACTGTCGAGAATACGGAAAATATCATCACAACCTCTGCCAGTCATAACAAGATAACAGCCTAGCCCCTGTGGGTTGTCCTCTGTCTTTCTTGCGTCCCCCGATACATAAATATCTCCAATCTGCCAGCGTGCCTGATAAGTCTTGAATTTTATCGTTGCTGGATAAACATTGAAAATGTCAGTCGGTAAATCTAAAATGTGCATGATTACATCTTCAGCGGTTGCCGTTTCAAATACAATGCTGATGTAATCAATCTTAACGGATAAATTTTTGTGTGTAGTTATAGTGCATTTCTCCTTTCGTATGCCCCGTTTTTTTGCGGGGTAAAAATTGTGTTTTTTCCTTTATTTATCACAGTTTCTAGGTACTATGACATGTATACGCAGGGCGGTGTTACATATACGCCCTTTACGAGCGCCTAAAGGCGTTCCCTTTCTTCCTGTGTCTGTTCCGTTCTTAACGCTCACGAGCCTTGAGAGGCTCGTGGCTAAACGAAACAGCCCCAGTCAGAAACCCTATTTTTAGTCTGATAGTCCATGCTCATTCATGCTATCAAAGTGAAAACATCTCTTATATATGCTTACTCAAGTGTGTGATTGACCCTAGCGTGCTTAATCACTCTGTCTGATAAGATAATAACGCCACTAGAATTACTTGTCAAGAAGTTTCGATTGACTTTTCGATATATATTAAGTATGATATGCTTATAAATGACAATAAAAGCAACGAAAGGAGCGGTTATACTAAGTTATGGAGTATTATGAAAAGAAAATCAGTTTCTTAGGAGAAAACATACAAATCATAAGAAAACACAGGGGAATGAAACAACAGGAACTTGCCAATAAAATCGGTATCAATATGCAGAGCCTTTCCAAGATTGAACGAGGTGTGAATTATCCTACCTTTGATACATTGGAAAAGATAATGGACGTGCTGGGAGTAACACCGAATGAATTATTGTCGGGGGAATGGAAATATATTGACCACACCGAGCCATATATCATGGACGTTATCAAACGAGAACAGGATTTTAATGTTTCCTTAGATTATTTGTCTGAAAATGAATTTTTCAATGACGAAAAAGAATGTAGATTTTACATGGAAACTACATTGATTAGATACATTAGCAATTATCTTTCTAGTGAGGTAGTAGAGTTGGAAGAACTTATGGAAATCAAGCAGTTGATACAGCGTCAGAAATTGGAACGCATGATGAAAGTACATAAGGAAATGCGAGGGTTAGACCGATACAGAGAACAGCCCAAAGAGTATAAATATCACGACCCTTATGATGATTGGATATTCCGTCAGCTTGCAGATATAGACAACAGAAACAACATTCCCAACACTTCGCCACAATTAGATTTTAATGAAACGGACTATGAAGATTATCTAAAAGAGAAATGGAATAGAGGACTTTAATTTTCCTCTTGCATGAAAGATACAGCAAACAAAAAGCCCAATCAAGAGTGCAAAGCACCACCAATGGTGGTAAGGCTCTTTACAGGGTTCTTTCTTTTCTGTGGTGGGTAATCAAGCGAAAAATGAAGAAGTGTTTTGTCATGCTTTATATTTTTATCCCGACTTTGATAATTCAGATTGTGAAAATGATTAAATACAGAAAAGCTAAATAACACGATTTATATTAGCATCACTTTAATGATAAATTAGTTAGAGTGGTGCCTTATTTTTTTCTCTGTACAATCACTTAAATAGGTGCTATAGTAATGGGTAGATAGTATTCGAACAGAAACTATACCACATATTTTTTATTTTTAAACCATGAGGATTATATCAGTTTGAACGAGACCTCATCCATGCAGATTTTCATGATTGTCACTTCCCAGAAAGGAGTGATCGATATGAGAGCAGGATTTATCGGAGCGGGGAAAGTAGGATTTTCCCTTGGAAAATACCTGAAGGAAAACGGCGTAGAGATTACGGGTTACTTCAGCAAATCACCGGAATCAGCTAAATCAGCAGCAGATTTTACTAACACAAAACTATATAAGAGTATAGAGAATATCTTAAGTGACAGTGATACCCTGTTTATTACTGTGCCTGATGGACAGATAAGCAAAGTATGGGATTATATGAAGAATCTGGATATTAAAAATAAAAATATTTGTCATTGCAGCGGTTCGATTTCATCAACCGTTTTTTTTGATGGTGAAAACCTCGGTGCAAATATCTATTCGGTACATCCCCTATATGCAATAAGTGATAAGTGCGAATCATGGAAACACTTGAATAAGGCTTATTTTACTGTGGAGGGTTCGGCAGAGAATCTAGATGAGATTAAGAGTATCTTTGAGCGAGCAGGAAATAAGGTAATCGCAATGGGAGCGGAAAATAAATCTCTTTACCACTGCGGTGCAGTAGTTGTAAGCAATCTCGTAAACGGACTTTTTCAAGTGGGGGCTGAAATGCTTGTAAAATGCGGCTTTGATAAAAAAGATGCAAAGAAAGCCTTAGTGCCTTTGTTTACTGGAAATGCCGACACATTGGCAGAAAAAGGGGTTGCGGCTGCCCTCACAGGTCCTGTTGAGCGAAATGATTTGTCGACTATCACAAAACACATTGAAGCTATTAAGGCAGCATGGATAAACGAGTCTGAGGAAAAGGTGGGATATGAGATGATATATCTTTTGCTTTCAGAAAAGCTTCTCAGTATTGCACAGGAAAAACATTTAGACAGTGACTATTTGAAGATGACGGAGGTAATTAAAAATGAAAAACACAGTATCCACTTTTAAAGAACAGAAGGTTAAGGGCGATAAGATTACAATGCTGACAGCCTATGACTATTCGACAGCTAAATTGATGGATCAGTCAGGTATTAACGGTATTCTCGTTGGAGATTCTCTTGGCATGGTTATGCTCGGATACGAAAATACTTTGCCGGTAACAATGGAAGATATGATTCACCATACAAGAGCAGTTACAAGAGGTGCCAAAGATGCCTTAGTAGTTGGAGATATGCCGTTTATGTCATATCAAGTTTCAGTTGAAGAGGCCATGTATAACGCAGGAAGACTTATGAAAGAAGGAAGATGTCAAGCAGTAAAGCTAGAAGGTGGAGCCTCTGTTTGTCCACAGATTAAAGCTATTACAGCTGCTTCAATTCCTGTTATGGCACATATTGGACTTACACCTCAGTCAGTGAACGTTTTTGGAGGCTTTAAAGTTCAGGGAAAAAGTGAAGAGGGAGCAAAGAAACTCATTGAAGAGGCAAAAGCTGTTGAAGAAGCAGGAGCATTTGCGATTGTTTTGGAATGCGTACCTGCAAAATTAGCGGAAATTATTTCTGAAAGCATTAATATTCCTACAATAGGAATAGGTGCAGGATCTGGCTGCGATGGACAGATTCTCGTTTATCAGGACATGCTTGGAATGGTCTCTGACTTTACACCTAAATTCGTAAAACAATTCGCAAAGGTAGGAGATGTAATGAAAGAAGCCTTTGCTGCATATATAGAAGAAACTAAACAGGGAAGCTTTCCAGCACCTGAACACACATTTAAAATTTCAGAAGATGTAATTAACAAGTTATATTAGGAGATAGAACGATGAAAATAGTAAAAACCGTAGATGAAGTGAGAGTTATAGTCAAAGAATGGAAGAAAGAAGGTCTTACAGTAGGTCTTGTTCCTACTATGGGATTTTTGCACGAAGGACATAAGAGTTTAATTACAAGGGCTGTTTCAGAAAACGATAGAGTTGTTGTCAGTGATTTTGTAAATCCGACTCAATTTGGAGTAGGGGAAGATTTGGAAAGCTATCCGAGGGATTTGGAAAGGGATACTATGCTATGTGAGGAGGCAGGTGCTAATTTAATATTTAATCCTGAGCCGGAAAATATGTATTTTGACGATTTTTCAACATATGTAAACATAGAAAGTCTTTCAGAGGAACTTTGTGGAAAATCACGACCAATACATTTCAGGGGTGTAGGCACAGTAGTATCTAAACTTTTTAATATTGTAAATCCCGACAGAGCTTACTTTGGTCAAAAGGATGCACAGCAGCTTGCGATTATAAAAAGAATGGTTAGAGATTTGAACTTTGATATCGAAATTGTGGGCTGCCCTATAGTTAGAGAAGAGGATGGTCTTGCAAAGAGTTCAAGAAATACATATCTAAGCAAAGATGAGAGAAAGGCGGCACTAATTTTAAGCAAAGCAGTTAAGCTCGGAGAAGATATGGCAAAAGCAGGAGAAAAAGATACAGATAAAATTGTATCAGAAATGATTAAGCTTATTGAAACTGAGCCTATGGCGAAAATAGATTATGTTCAGGCTGTAGACGCTGTTTCAGTTAAACCGGTCAAGGAGATGACAGCACCAGTACTAGTTGCCATGGCAGTTTATATCGGCAAAACCAGATTGATTGACAACTTTATTTACGAAGGTTAAACGGGGGTTAAATATGACATTTGAAATGTTAAAGGGGAAGATACACAGAGCTACAGTAGTTCAAGCAGAACTTGATTATGTAGGAAGCATCACTGTAGACGAAGACTTACTTGACAGTGCCGGAATTTTGGAGTATGAAAAGGTAAGTATCGTAGATATAAATAATGGGAACAGATTTGAGACATACACAATTGCAGGAGAAAGAGGCAGCGGAATGATATGTCTCAATGGAGCTGCTGCAAGATGTGTTCAGACAGGTGATAAGATAATCATAATGTGCTATGCACAGATGACTCCAGAAGAGGTAAAGAAAAATCCACCTAAAGTAGTATTTGTAGATGAGGATAACAAAATATCAAGAGTCGCAAGATACGAAAAACATGGTAAGCTATAAGACATGTAATTTGCAAATAAAAAAGGGCATTTCGGTAATTAAAAAATGTAAAAGGTGAAGAATATGTCATCTGCCCTCGTTGTGAGCAAGAAGTTTATAAAGAAGTAATAATTTATCCATTTTGTAACTTTGGCATAATGGCATGGCTTGAAGGAGAAAATGATGAAAATAGCAAACCAGTGAAAGATAAATCTAAGTAAAATCTCAGCTTAACAATTTAATATCTATATTTACAAAGCAGTTGGTCTTATGATTGACTGCTTTTAAAAAAGACACCGTTTAGGTGTGAGGTCTTTTTAGTGTTATTTATAGTCATATCAAGGCTCGTTTAATTATGGTAAATTCGTGGTAAAATGAGTGCTTTTCTATACTTCAAAATATTTGAAAGTATAGTGTTTATACGGATAATCAAAAATTAGATATAAAATTTACAACAAATATAAAAGAAATGTGTATCGAAGCGAACCATTTTCTATCCGAAGATATGGAGCGAGCAATGAAGCAAGCCGAAAAAGCAGAGCAATCACCTCTTGGAAAACAGATATTAGAACAGCTTGAGGAGAATCTTCAGATTGCTGCAGATGATATGATACCAATTTGCCAGGATACAGGAATGGCAGTGATTTTTTTGGAAATCGGACAGGATGTCCATTTACAAGGTGGTTCATTGGAGGATGCGGTCAATGAGGGGGTACGTCAGGGATATGTGGAAGGATTTTTACGAAAATCCGTCGTCAAAGATCCTCTTATTCGTGAAAATACAAAAGATAATACACCTGCGGTCATTCATTATAAAATTGTGGAAGGTTCGCAAGTAAAAATCAAAGTTGCACCGAAAGGATTTGGAAGTGAGAATATGAGCCGTGTTTTTATGCTAAAACCGGCAGACGGAATAGAAGGTGTCAAAGAAGCGGTCCTGACAGCTGTTAAAGAAGCAGGTCCGAATGCATGTCCACCGATGGTAGTGGGAGTTGGAATTGGAGGCACATTTGAAAAATGTGCACTTATGGCAAAAGAGGCATTGACAAGAGAAGTCGGAACACACTCTGATATTCAGTATGTCAAAGAGATGGAAAAAGAATTACTTGCGAAGATCAACAGTCTTGGAATAGGACCGGGAGGTCTTGGAGGAACCACGACGGCTCTTGCGGTAAATATCAACACCTATCCAACTCATATTGCCGGACTTCCGGTTGCAATTAATATTTGCTGTCATGTGAACCGTCATATTGTTCGTGTATTATAGGAGGTCATTATGGAAAAATATATAAAAGCACCACTGGAAAAAGAAATCGTAAAAACACTGCGTGCCGGAGATTATGTATATATCACAGGAACAATTTATACAGCACGTGATGCAGCGCATAAAAGAATGGATGAGACATTGCGGGAAGGAAAAGAACTTCCGGTTCCGCTCAAAGATGAGATTGTCTATTATATGGGACCGTCTCCGGCGAGAGAGGGACGGGTAATCGGATCTGCTGGACCGACGACCGCAAGCCGTATGGATAAATACACACCGAAGCTGCTAGACTTAGGACTTGGCGGGATGATTGGAAAAGGAAAACGGTCCAAAGAAGTCATAGATGCAATCATTCGCAATCAATCAGTTTATTTTGCGGCAGTCGGAGGTGCAGGGGCTCTTCTTTCAAAATGTATTCAGGAGTCCGAGGTGGTAGCCTACGACGATCTCGGAACAGAGGCAATACGTCGGCTGACTGTAAAAAATTTTCCCGTTATCGTTGTAATTGACTGCGAAGGCAATAATCTGTACGAGACTGCAATAGAACAGTATAAAAAATAAAAGAGGGCAAAAAGATGAAAAGAATTTTAATGATGGTATTCCGAAATATTCTGCTTGTTCCATATATGTGGTGCAAGCTGTGCTATTATGCAAGTCATGTGGAAAAATACACAGAAAAGCAGCGCTATGACATGTTGAAATTTATTGTAAAACGAGCTAATCGAGGCGGGAATGTACATATTGATGTGCATGGACAGGATAATATACCGAAAGAAGATGGATTTATGTTCTTCCCGAACCATCAAGGACTGTATGATGTGCTGGCGATTGTAGATGCCTGCCCGGACCATCCATTTTCTGTTGTGGCAAAGCAGGAAGTGAAAAATATACAATTTTTAAAGCAGGTATTTGCCTGCATGAAAGCGTTTACAATCGACCGCGATGATGTGAGACAGTCCATGAAAGTTATCATGGCAGTGTCAGAAGAGGTAAAAAACGGACGTAACTATCTCATTTTTCCGGAAGGAACGAGATCAAAAAATGGAAATCAAGTCGGAGAATTTAAAGGTGGAAGCTTCAAAGCAGCGACAAAAGCAAAATGTCCGATTGTGCCGGTTGCACTGATTGATTCCTTCAAACCATTTGATACAAAGACAATTTCACAGGTTGATGTGCAGGTACATTTCTTAAAACCGATGCTGTACGAAGAATATAAAGATATGAAGACAGTGGAGATTGCGGCGGAAGTAAAAAGACGGATTGAGGAAGTTATTAAGGAGAATGAGCGGTAGGAGAGAGCCATGAAAATAAAACCTAAATATCTGATTATTTGTTGTTGCATTGTATTTGCAATATTAGTGGCAATCAATATCATTAGTGAAAACCAGTCACAAAATGTAGCAAAGAATCAGATTAAAGAGCTGGCATTGACATATGAGTATATTGATACAAATTTTTATTATGAGCAATTAACCTCTGATGAGCAGGAGGTTTACCATAAAATTATAGAACAGTTAGATGTGTATCAAGGTGGAGAGATTCTTTTGGATAAAAAGATATCGGTCAACGAATTATCTAGAATCGCAGATGCAGTTCGGTTTAACAATCATAACAACTATTTTTATTTTCTTTTAACATTACCATTTACATCAGAAAATAAACTTGTAAACTGGGGAACAAATCAGAAAAAAGAGGACTTGGAAGAGAAAAAGATAGGTAAACTATTATTGGAACTCTATGTTGGAGAGGAAGACACGAGGTTAAATCAGTTTGAAATTTCAGATGATATGATTGTGACAAATTATGAATCGGAAAAGAAAATTTTTTCAACAATTTCCAATGATTTAATGAATCAATATGAGAGTATTCAAAAAGAGACGAATGAAATATTAGATGATGTTATTTCTAAAATGCCTAAAAATCTGACACAGGAAGAGGCAGTTGAGTATTTTAGTAATTGGATCATCGAAAATATGGATTATACAGAGAACTATACACCCAATATAGGATATGGAGAGGCGAAGGACGAAGAATTACAATTTAGTGTGTATATTTCATCTGTGACAAATAAATCTGCAGTGTGTGCGGGGCTTTCCATGATTTTATCAGAGTTATGTCGGAAAGCTGGGATAGAGTCCTATGTTTGTCTTGGAACAGTGTCTAATGGAGGAAGTCCTTTAAATCATGCATGGACAGCAATTAAAATAGGAGATACAACATATTACAAAGATCCGACGAAAGAAGTCGGTGCAAACAAGATATTTCCGCTAAAGACGCGAGAACAGCTGACGAGCGGAAATTATATTCTTAGATTTAGCAGCCATTTTAAATATTAGTTTACAGTAAAACAAAGCGAGGAGTGATAAAAATGAAGTTATATACAGGTACGGGGGACACAGGTATGACATCTTTACTCAACGAGACTAAGGTGTCAAAGGCAGATGACAGAATTGAACTGTTAGGAACAATAGACGAACTAAGCAGTAATATTGGTTTGGCAAAAGTTGTGGTAAAAGAAGAACAAAAACGAGAATTATCTGCGATTCAACAGGTACTGCTTACAGTGATGGCAGGAATTGCAGACTCTGCGAATGCAGACTTTAGAGTAAACAATGAGCAAATTACTTATATTGAAAGCCAAATTGATAAGATAGAAAATGCATTTCCAAGAGAAAAGAAATTCATTCTCTACGGTGACTGTGAAGCATCCGCACGTCTAGATGTCGCGCGGTCAGTTGCAAGGCGTGCAGAAAGATGCTTTAAAAGGGTAGAACTTCAATATCATGTGGATAAGAAAGCAATGCAATATATGAACAGACTGTCTGATTATCTATATATTATGGCAAGATATGAGGATTACAAAGAAAAATAAAATGCCTGAAATCCTTAATAAAAACAAGGAATTGAGTCAATATGAAAATTAAGTTAAAAAAACCGTTGACATTTGTAAAATCCTCTAGTATAATAACTTTTGCATTGCAGGAGAGCAATGTGAATATCATATCAAAAAACAATTCGGAGAAATACTCAAGAGGCCGAAGAGGCGCCCCTGCTAAGGGTGTAGGTCGGGCAACCGGCGCGAGGGTTCAAATCCCTCTTTCTCCGCTTTGAAAAAAGAGCATTAAAATAAAAAATAAAAAACTTTAAAAAAGTTGTTGACAAGCTCTGAAAGATGTGGTAATCTAATATAGCTGTCGTAAGACAACAAAAACAAAGAACATTGATAATTAAACAACAGATGACAAGATAACCCTGAAAGATTCTTAAAAGAGAAAAATTCAGAACAGACATGAAAATGTCAACCTAAAACAGTAAAGGGAAAGATAGCTAGCAGTTATCTGAACCGGAACAAACACTTTTAACGAGAGTTTGATCCTGGCTCAGGA